>JAIPDI010000065.1 GCA_021737785.1 Deltaproteobacteria bacterium | reverse complement strand
TCATGCTTTTCACCTACAATGGGTTAACAACTGGTCTATTTCTATACCAAAATGTAGGGCAAAAAGCAAGCTAAAAATGAGTCTATTTACAATTATTTCAATCGTTTAATTAACTTTTACTTTTTACGAGACCATCAATATTGGGTCTTAATATAATATTCTGCCGGATCCGGATGGCCCTGTCTATGTCGCCCTTTGAACGATACAGATTGCCCAGTGCCACATAGGTCTCAATGGTGTCTGAGTTCACCTGTACGGACTTGGTAAATTCTTCGATGGCCTGATCGTGATCGTCTGAAAGGAGGAACTGGATACCCTTAAAAAAGGATTTATCGCCCGTGCTGGAGAGGGATTTCTTTTTATCCTTGTTCACAGGCCTGATCCGGGAACCCAGAAAAAGCCCGATCAGCAGGGCGGTCACTGAGACGATCAGGATTTGCCGGCCTCCCGGTTCGAGAAGCCACTGCCACGCGGATTGCAGCACCGTGATCTCCTATCTTGAGCAGCCGTGAGATAGATGTTCAGGAATATAACGGAAGATCGCCCCGTCTACCCAATCGAAAGACACCCCATCCATATTCCATGATGCCTCACGCTATGTCTCATGCAGTGAGGGCGGATGGTCCGAATCCATCGTCTCGCTGGTAACAGGGAGGTTTCTGAGGGAGTTCAGTTCCTGCTCTTTGTCCTTTACGTCTTTCCTCAGTATCTTGATCTGCCGCTTGAACTGAAGACGTTCGGAAATCCCGTACACCCATATGCTCAATACACCGATAAGGAACGCGATAATGGCAATCAGAAATACGGGAAGGCCGGAGGTCTCAGCCTTGAAAAAAAGCAGGTCGATCTTGAAACTGATGACGGTTGCCAGGGCCTGGTAGTTCTGAACCGCTACAATAACCACAACAAGCAAAAACAGAATGACAATAATCGCCTTTACATGTCTCATTCCTCACCTCCATCAAGGATGTTAACTTCTTTAAAATAGGGCAACAGTCTATGATAGGTCTCCTCAATGTGCTCTGGAATCACCCTAACCTCCCCCAAGACCGTCATATAATTGTTATCGCCGTTCCACCGGGGGACAATGTGGAAGTGCATATGCTCTTCAACACCCGCCCCCGCCACCTTGCCGAGGTTCATCCCCACGTTGAACCCTTCGGGGTTCATGACCTTTTTCAGGATTTCAACAGAACGTGTGACCATTGTCAAGAGATCCGCCCTCTCATCCTGTGAGAGCGACGCCAATTCCCTGACGTGCCTCACCGGGGCGACCAGGAGGTGTCCATTGATATAGGGAAAGCGGTTCATCATTACCATGGACAGATCACCCGCCTGCAGAATGAGTCTTGATCTATCCATATCGCGATTGTCCCCGGGACAGAAGATGCACTCCTCTGCTTTCTGTTCCGAAAGGATATATTCCATGCGCCACGGCGCCCATAATACCTTCATATCGGTCCCTCAAAGATCGATGATTTCACCGCGTACGGTTTCGCCCAACTCCAGTACACCGATACTGTGCTCCCCTGAAGCGCTGTAGCCGGTTGCCGTACCGGGATTGAAAAAAAGGATCCCGTTCTTCACGTGATTCGAGGCGATGTGAGAGTGCCCGTATACGATGACATCCACCTGCTGAAACAGGGGGCGAATGCGATCTTCCAGCCCGTCGGACCGCCCCCACCCATGGATCAGTCCTATCTTATACCCAGATGAATGAATAACCTTTTTTTCCGGAAGCAGCCGCTTGACGGCCTTGGAATCCATATTACCGCAGACACCATGGAAATCCTTTGCATTCAGAAAATCAATGATCTCCGGCGATACAATGTCGCCCGCGTGGAGGATCAGGTCCATATCAGATAGATAACGATCATAGATCCCGACCAATTCCCCGGTCACCTGATGGAGGTGGGTATCTGAGAGGACGCCGATTTTCATAATGTTTTTCATAACAGATCAGTTCACGAAAATAGGCCATTTTGAATAAAAATTAAAAGTATACCAACAGAAAAAAAAAGACAAGGCATAAATCTCGAAGGGTTTCAAAAATGATTTGACAGGAACGCGGAAACGCCGGTATCTTAAGCTTCAAAATACCCCCTTCGCGAGGTTTGAAACAATGCCGATCTACGAATTTTACTGCCCTGACTGCCACGTGATATTCAATTTTTTCTCAAAGACAATAAACACGGAAAGACGGCCTGCATGCCCCAAGTGCGGAAAGCTCAGACTTGATCGAAGGATGTCGGTCTTTGCGAGCCCTCGAAACCAGACCAGTGAAGAGGAGGCCCCCATGCCCGACATTGACGAAGGTAAGATGGAAAGGGCCATGAACCTTCTTGCAAAGGAGGCGGAGCATCTGGATGAGAACGATCCGAAGCAGGCGGCCAACCTTATGCGAAAATTGACAGATATGACCGGGGTAAATCTCGGTTCCGGAATGGAAGAAGCCCTGCGCAGGATGGAGGCGGGGGAGGACCCGGAAGCCATTGAAGCGGAAATGGGAGATCTTCTGGAAGGAGAAGAGCCGTTTGCCTTTGAAAAAAAATCGGCCTCAGGCGTCAGATACCGGCCTCCCCGGGTGGATGAGACCCTCTATGATCTCTGAAAAGGGCGGCCGGGTTAGACTCTTTGTCTGTAACTTCTCTGCAACGTGCGAAGAAGTTTGCCCGTGGGGGTCTCTGCCCAAGAGCAGCAAAAACCGAATACAGCTCCTGGGGACGGCAGCAGGGCTTTACAATACAGTCTGTTCCAGCCCCAAGTACTGCCTTTTATGGGACGGTATGTCCTTGCTGCCTTTCCGTAAACATTATTCGGAGCCCGGGGGCGGCCGCCGAACGATACGACCGCATTTTATTGCAGCTCTTGGGCAGAGACCCCCACGGGCGTCCGGAACGCTACTGGGACTTGGGTGAAACCTGTTTGGTTGCCGCTGTCAGGCCGCTTTAGGGGTTTGTCGGGCCGCTTGGGTTCGTTGGGTTGATTTGATCCGGGAGAAGTTGCCGGATTCGCAATTTGTGTGTAATCCCTCAATCCCTTGCGCCTTGTCGAAGATCCCGCGTCCTTTTGCGGGGCGCCTCCTTTCTCATATCTCTACCAGTTCAACGTCCCCCCATGTGGCCATGGCGTCTCCCAGTATGACCACACCTCCCAGTATCCCCTCAATTCGATCGGCCCACCCCGCGGCGTTCTCAAGATCCCGCTTCCTCTTGACTCTGTTTCCCAGGGCGGTGGCCGCACTATCGGCCAAAGCGGCTGATGGCGACAGAAGGCAGACCGCATCCGCAATCCCGTGACTCAGGGAGTGGCCGACGGTCCCTGATGAAGAGCAGACGCCTAAAGGCATCTGTCGCGGGGGGATGAGGATGCCAAACCTCCCGCTGAGAGGCGAGGTCCCTGCAAACATAGATACGGTCAGGGGCCGGTCGGCTTTCAGGAATATGTCTCCCCCATTTTCAACAATCACCTGATCCGTCAGATTCAGGAGCCCTTCTCCGACCTGCTGGGCAATAGCGCCGGCAACAGCGGCCATGGGTCCCACGCCGGCCTTCCCTGCTGCACGGATCATCTCTCTTATGAATTGGGGGGCATACGGGTCTTCCTTCAGGGGAACGAGAGACGTTAGAAATTCCGGATGGTATTGGATATAGGTTTCCAGCTGGAGCCTGGCCGCGAATACCAGGTCCCTGGTTTCCGTTTCCAAATCCCTGCCGGTGCAAACCCAGAGATCTGTTTCTCTGACAGTTACCTCAAAGCAGCACAGCCCCTTGGGCCGGATCCGTCTTCTGTAGGTTCGTTCTGTGTATGGGGGCATAGGATCGTTTATGCGGGGTATCCGGGAAGAAAAAGCGCAGGGGTAAAGGGAGACAGGGGGATTAAAAAAGGCTTCCCGGCATGCCGTTGTTCCGTCCCTTATTAATCTTCCCTCCTAAGTGGTTTAAGATCCCGGGACAAAAGATGCACGCACATGCGAGAAGCCTTTTTTCGCTGTTCGATTCTCCCTTGAATCTCTTTGCAAAACCCCTGCCAAGCTTTATCACAAATAGAGGATAATCACTGACTGGCCGCTTCGGTTCACCGGCTGCTGTTTTTCACATTCTCCCCGGAAGTCAGGATTTTATAACGTAATCCGTGGGTGGCCCACTTATAAATGCCTTAATCGATTGCCAAAGCGCTTAAAAAAAGGCTGCATGGATTCAGTTCAACCCTTATCTCCGCCCGTGGGAATTCCCGAAGGGCCCAAACTTTATCCGGGATAAACATGCTGCCTGCGATCCCTCCCTGTCAATAAATTCCGGCAGGCAACGCATAAATTATTGACGGTTATCCCCGGCATCGGCAAAATCAGATTCAAGGTGTATCAGGAATGCCACATGGTGTGAATTTAAACGACACCATTATGGATTGGGAACTGACCAGGGCGTCGGGACCCGGTGATTTCAAGACGTCTAAATCCGTTGCGCTCCGCGGTAGCGGGAGCGGTATGTCTCACTCAGTCCGGCCCTGTCCATTTTCATGGCAAGTGGCAGATGCTCAAGGATATCCTGGGCGGTAATGCCGTCCTCGCCTTTTTCCTCTGCAGCCAGATCCCCGGCAAATCCATGAATGAAGACCCCTTTCAAGACCGCCTCCCCCAGAGACAGGCCCAGGCCGAACATGGCAGCCACTGTCCCTGTCAGGACATCTCCTGATCCGGCACTCGCCATGCCCGGATTCCCGGTCATATTGGCATACACCTTCCCGTCGGGAAATCCTATGAGGGAACGCCCCCCCTTCAGCACCACCGTTGCATTGAGATCCTTTGACGTCCGCTGAAGGGTGGTGATCTTGTCGCCGTCGATTTCCTGAATGCTCAATCCGGTGAGCCTCGCCATCTCCCCCGGGTGCGGGGTAAGAATAGTATAGGCGTTTCGGTGTCTCAAGACCTCCGGATCCTGTGAAACAGCGGTAATCCCGTCACCGTCGATGAGAATCGGCCGATGGATCTCTCTGGTCAACGTCCTCGCCAGGGCCTGGGTTTCTTCATTCAGGGAGAGGCCGGGTCCCAGAACAACCATATCCATTTTGGCGGCCAGGTCCACCAGGGCGTTCTTATTCTCAGGTGCGATACTCCCCGCATCCGTCTCTTTCTGGGGGAAGAAGACGATCTCACTCCCCTTGGCGCCGATAAACGGGATGATGGATGCGGGTGCCGCGAGCCGCGAATACCCCCCCCCTGCCTTTAAGAAGGAGAGGGCGGAAAAATAGGGGGCCCCGAAATAGGTGGAGGCGCCTGCGATGAAGAGGACCTGCCCCACATCCCCCTTATGGGCGTTCCGGTCCCTTGGAGGCAATATGCCGGGCCGATTTACTTCCACTTTGAGTGCATCCGAGTCATATATGACAGGTGGGAAGGAGATATGTGTGACATACAGCCTTCCGCAGAGCTCATGACCCGGCAACAGGATATTGCCCAGTTTAGGAAGACCGAAGGTCACGGTGTAGTCGGCGCGAACGGCGATCCCCATCACCTTTCCGGTATCGCCTGAAATCCCTGAGGGGATGTCGGCGCTGAATACGGTCTTGCCGCTGGCGTTGATCAGCTCAATGACATCCCTATAGACCCCTGTCACCTCCCGCACAAGCCCCGTGCCGAAGATGGCGTCCACGATGGCGTCTGTGTGGCCGATATCCATTCTGATGGGATCCGCGGATGTCACCTCTCCAATGAAAATCCCCAGTTTCGAGAGGATGTCCAGGTTCAGTCTTGCCGCACCCTGGTATTTCGCCCTGTCGCCTAAAACAAATACCTTGACCTTTCCCCCATTGGAGTGGATCTTCCTGGCAATGACAAATCCGTCCCCGCCGTTATTCCCGATGCCGCTGCAGACGATGAAAGTCTTTCCCCTGACGCCGAACTCATTTGCAATGACAGAATAGGTCGCATTTCCGGCATTCTCCATCAACAGCTCTTCCCTGATGCCGAATTGCTCAATGGCGGTCCGGTCCAGATCCCTCATTTCAGAGACATTACTTATCTTCAACGGCCTCCCCCCTCTGATCCGGGAACACCCTCATCCGGTTGCCCATCCGCCCTTTCCAACGCCTTGCAATCGCCTTTCCAGAACACCCCGACGATTTGATTGTCTTTGTTCACCTCAAAATAGGTAATGCAGTAGTTCATTGAAGATACCGTCTGTCCCGTAACCTTTCCGGCGCTTTCACCGGTGCGTCCGCTTCGGGGGTCCACCCGGGGCGGATACTCAATGAGGGCCGAGTGGGCCAGGGGGTTCAGGGTGTATTCGTCCCTCGTCTCCACATACACATATACCTTGCCCTGGTCAGGGGCATCGAATGTCCTGCCCGGATAACCCCACTCATTCACGAGTCTGTCCGCCTCATGCCCCACATATTCCTGGACCAGTTGGGTGTATCCCCTCCCCGTGGGAAGGCTCAGGGTCTTGCATCCCGGGCAGGTAAGCGCAACGCCTATGAAGAAAAGGGAAATTTTAATCAGCGTCTGTTTCATAAGACCTCCTCAATGTTAGGCTGAGAATGGACTTCCCGGCACGGGGACAAGCGTCCTCGGCATGACGTCACTTCGGATCGATTATAAAATCCATTCACAATTTTGCAAGGCAAAACCGATGCAGTGACCCTGTAATCCGTATTTTGCAGAAATTATGCAGCCATGCACCGACCTATGGGACCGATGCCCCATCCCGACCCCTCTTGACGGCGAAACCATTTCCGGTGTATAGATCCCTGTGTCCGGAGTCCCGACTTGCGGGGCAACATGAGAAGGCGTCGGCGGCTTATCGGTTAAGATCCTCGTCAGGCCGCAGGGGTCTCTTTTCCCGCCGAGGCTGTCTGGGCCGCGGCCATGAACCGGCAGAGGCAGAGAGGATCAAGACGAAATTTCATCATGAGCAGGAAAATAAGATGACGGCGCAGTGCGAACCCATACCCCCATGCCTCATATCTATTGATAAGGAAGGTCGCTGGTATCACCAGGGCGCCGAGATGATCCACCGGGAATTCATCCGGCTTTTTTTTCAGAATATGGAACTGGATTCAGAGGGGAGGTATGTGATCAATTGGCATGATACCCGGTGTTATGTGGATGTGGAGGATACCGCCTTTGTGGTGACCAGTGTCTCCCTTGACCGGGGAAGCCGTCGCCAACCCTCACGAATCAAGATCAGTCTGAACGATGATACACAGGAGGTGCTGTCTCCGGACACCCTGCGGGTGGAAAAGGATCATGTCCTTTACTGCACGGTCAAATCGGACGTCTTCCCCGCCCGTTTCACCCGGGCTGCGTATTATCAGTTGGCCCAGTTTGTTGAAGAAGACGGCGGCCGCTATTTCCTGTCACTCAATGGCCGGAGGCATTATATCGCTACCTCTCCCCCTGACCCCGATAGGTCTTGAATCACGACTCTCCCTTCACCGGGGTGATAATTTCAATGTCGGCATTCTCTTGAAGGTTCTCAAGCCAGTTTTGAAAAATGCGTTGATGCTTGGCCTGAACCAATGCGTCGCCGTACTCCTTTTTTTCCTTGGCGAAGGCGGTTTCATCGATGCCTTCTTTTTCCACCCACCTGATAACGAATGCCCCGTTCTCGTTCACAAAGGGCTTATCCGCGAATCTATCCTGTGCGTTGAGTCTGAAGGCCGTCTCAATCAGTTCAGGCGCCTGTCCCATATCCGGGACTGGACCCCGCCGGGTAAAAAAGTCGGTTTCTTTCGGCGTGAGACCGTGTTCTTTGGCCAATTGTTCCCACGATTTTCCATCTTTAAGCGCTTTCAAATAGCTGGTTGCGGCGGCATTGGCATTCTGCGTCGCCATAAGGTCCCGATAATCCTCCTCCACCCTTTCCGCCACCTCTTTCAATTCCGGCAGATAGGATTCCCTGACCTCCGCTACCTGAAAGATATAGAATTTGCCCTCTAATTCAACCAGTTCGGTGGTTTCATGCTTCCCCAGGGCCAGGAGGGTTTCTGCCATCTTTTCACTGCCGTCAACACCCGGAACCGGGTCCGTGTCTGAGAAAAAGGCGGACTTTTTTGCCTCGAGCCCGTGCTGTTTGGCGTAGACGCTCAGCTCGATATCATAGGGCATCTGGTCCACAATGGACAGGCCCTTCTCATGGGCGCGCTCTGCAGCAATATTCATGGTCAAGGCATCCACGATCTGGTCACGCACCTCCTCCAGCGGCTGGGTGCGGGCCTCCTTGATATCCTCCACCTGGATAATGTGATACCCGAACGGGGTGCGGACAAGGTCGCTGATCTCCCCCTTTTTCAGGTTGAAAGCAACCTCTTCAAAGGCCGGCGTCATCTGACCTTTCTCAAAATAGCCGAGATCTCCCCCCTTTGACTTGCTCGGACCACTTGAGTACGCCGCTGCGAGCTTGGCAAAGTCTTCCCCCTTGCGCGCTTTTGCCAATACCGCTTCAGCCGTCTTCCTGACCTTTTCCTCCACCTCTTTCTGGGCCTCCTCGCCAATCTCAAACAGAATGTGCCTGGCTTTTACCTGTTTGGCCCGGCGGTATGCCTCGTGATTATATTCATAAAAGGATTGGATCTCTCTTTCGGTAATGCGCACATCCTCTTTGAAGTCATCGGGGTCTATCTCGATATAGGACACCTGGATATGTTTGGGTATGCGGTATCTTTCCTTTTGCCTTTCAAAGAAGGCCTTCAGTCCTGCCTCATCAAGAGTGACCGACTTCCTGAAATCTTCCGCATTGAACGCCACAAATTCGATCTTGGTCTTCTCGTTGACGAATGTATAGTGTTCCAGGATCTCCTGATCGGTCACCCCCAGGAAGGCGAACAGGAATTGCTGCAGTTTTCTCTCCAGAAGATCCTGGGTGATTGATGCCTCAAAGTCTTCCGGCGTCATGTGGTTCTGGCCCAGAAGGGACTGGTATCGACCCATGTCGAACCGGCCGTTAATCTGGAATGCGGGATAATTCAAAATCGCGTTCTGACACTCGCTCTCCGTTACCTCGATGCCTAAGCGTTTTGCGGCCTGGGTCATGAGTCTCTGATCGATGAGGGTCTTCAATGCCCTTGTCCTCAGGTCAAGCGCCTTTATCAGATTTTCATTCCACATGTCTTTGTACCTTGTCTGATATGCGGCAACCATGTCCCGATAGGTCTTTTCATATTCCGGCCCGCTGATGACCTCTCCATTGACATAGGCGATTTTCAGGGCCTGATCCGAGGTAAAGGAATACCCGAAATAAAAAACAAAGACCACGGCGATGATGCCTATTAAGAACTTGATCAGCCAAGACTTGGCATGCCTTCTCATGATGCTCAATACCATTAAATAACCCCTCCTGTTGTCATACCCTCTCTGTTCGAGGCTTCCTGACCCTTGTCCGAGAATTGGAGCTGGCAAAATAGCATGATCCCTGAAGGATGTCCAACACAATTTGGTCCCTCCGCAAATCCCCTCATCCCCCAAAAAGGACCGCCCCACGCCTGCGGATTAGCAGTTGAAAATTATTGGCCGGGATGATAGAATCCAAGAAAAAGGGTGCCGCTCTGTGAAAGGGACAAGCGCATGAAGAACGAATTATGGTCAGTTACCGAGGTATTGGAATTCTTCCAGGTAGAGGAGGGCCTTCTCAGGGATCTGGAAGAAGAAGAGATTATATGTCCGGCCTGCGATGAGGGCCTCCCGACCCGGCGGTTTGCTATTCGCGAACTGGAAAAGCTGCGGATTGCAAAAATTCTCATAGAGGAGATGGACATCAATCTGTCGGGGGTGGAGGTCATCCTTCAAATGCGTCAGAACATAATTGACATGAGGAGACAGTTCGATGCCATTCTGGAGGACCTGTCCGGCCAACTAAAAGAACTTACCGAGAAAACCTGAAGGATTTCCCTCTCCCCGCGTTTCAAAGACGGATGCCGCTCCGCACATCCTGTTCGTAGAGGCTGTCCAGCTTCTTGACCGTCTCGATGATTTCCTGATCGTCTGTCCTAGGTACCTTGACAACCAATTTGATCAGAAGATTGCCCCGCTGTTTGGTCTTGGTGTTGGTCGCGCCCTTTCCTTTGAGCCTGAGCGTCTGGCCGCTCTGACTCCCCGCAGGCACCTTGACCTTCACCGAACCCTCAATGGTGGGGACCTGAATCGTCCCGCCGGCCATGGCCTCTCCGATTGTCACCGGCACCTCCATGAGAAGATCGTCCCCCTCCCTTTTCAGAAACGGGTGCGGCTTCAGATGAATGATCAGGTAGAGGTCCCCGGGCTTGCCGCCATTGAGGCCCGGCTCGCCCTTGCCCGTCACACGAACCTTGGAGCCCTCCCGTACCCCCTGCGGGATGACCACCCGGATCTTCTCGGTGCCCATGACCTGCCCGCTGCCCTGGCACCTGGCGCAGGGTTTTCCCATCTTTCCGTTTCCGTGACAATGCGGGCACGGCTTGGTGAAATGCATGGGACCCTGGGCCACCTCCTGCCGGCCTGAACCGCCGCAATAGGGGCATGTGGTGATGGGGGCGCCCGGGTCGCTTCCGGTGCCCTGGCACACCGGGCAGGTCATCGCCTTTTGCATGGCCAGCTCTGTCTCGAATCCCTTCAGGGCCGAGGCGAGATCGATGGTCATGTCATGGTGGACATCCCTCCCCTTGGCGGCCATGGTGGATTTGAAACCGCCCCCCCGGCCCATGCCGGAACCAAATATATCGCCAAAGATGTCTTCGTAGCTTTGATACCGTCCGAACCCTTCTGCGCCTGGGGCCCCTCCCCCGGCCTGCTGAAAGGAACTCCATTTGGAATACTCCCTTGCCTTTTCCGCGTCGAACCCGGCCTGGAGCGCCTCTTCCCCGAATTCATCATACAGCTTCCGCTTCTGTTCATTTCCAAGGCACTCATAGGCCCGGGAAATCTCCTTGAACTTCTGCTCGGCCTCTTTGTTTCCCGGGTTGATGTCGGGGTGCCATTTTCGGGCCAGCTTACGATATGCCTTTCTTATCTTGTCGTGAGAGGCATCTTTAGACACCCCCAGAATCCCGTAAAAATCTTGTGCCATGACATATACCGCCTAGAATGTTAATGGGTGCAGGCACCACAAAGGATATATCAGGCAGGCACCCGTTGTCAAATCCTTAACTGCCGCGATCTTCCGTACACGGCCGTGGAAAAGAATTTTCCCCGCCCTCATTTCTGTTTGATTTTCAGTCTAAATCGTTGTAAGTGTCTACAGGGTCCGGTGTGGTTGCAGCTCTTTAAATACAGCCCTGTCGGGTCCTTGCCGTGCCTTCAGAGGCTTATCGGTGAATAATCGATCAACGTCAACCTCCATTTTCGGCCAGGCCGTTTCAGAAAGCCGAAACGCCGATATTCGGCTTTTCTTGCAGTTTGAATCCCACGGCATATTTGGAGCCGATACCGTCAGCAGTGCAGACCGGTAAAATGACAAAAAACCCCGAGATTCGAAATCCTGAAGCCCCCATTCTCTTTGTCGATGATGATCCGGTAGCCCACAGGATTCTGCGACATCATCTGAAAAACTGGCGGATGGAATGCGTCTATTCGGCAAGAGAGGCCCTGGATGCGCTGGAAAAACAGAATTTCGTGATCGTTATCACCGATCTCATGATGCCGGAGGTGGACGGCATAGATCTTCTGCGGGAAATAAAAAAGAGGTATAAAAATCGCGTTCAGGTGATCATGGCCACTGCTTCCGACCAGTTGGACAATCTGATCGAGGCCCTCGACGAGGGCGCCTCTGATTTTCTGTTGAAGCCCCTCAAGGCCGAAGACATTGAAGAGGTCCTGGAGCATACCCTCTCCAGGATCGACCGATGGAGCCGGGCCATGAAGGTGTTGGTCGGCAGGAAAGGACCGGTTAAGGAGACGCTGAGGGGGAAACGCGACGATTCGAGCATAAAGAACAAGAACGTGGCCCCGATTACCGAATAATGATGACCAGAAATCCCGGTGAGGGGGTTTCGATCGGAGACCATCTAACCGGCGATATCCGAGTAGGCCTTGAGCCCGCAGAGGGACGTGGCCTTCTTTACGGCCCTGACGACAGCCTGTTCCACCACCCGTGCGGCCAACATCCCGACCACGCTTACATCCGCATCCACCCGGCCCGTTGCCAGGGCAAAGATCGTATCCCCGTCAAACATGGAATGGGCCGGTCTCAAGGTCCTTCCGTATCCATTATGGGCCATGGATGCCACCTTTTTGGCCTCCGGTTTGGTAAGCCTGGCATTGGTGACGACACTCCCGATGGTGGTATTCCCGCCGAACGTCATCCTGCGGTGGGCGAATTGTCGAACCATGATCTCTTCCGTGTTTAGACGGCCCTTTCCCTCTTCATCCAACACACCTGCCAGGGTCTCCCCGGTTTCCGGATCAATCACATCGCCCAGGCAGTTGACCGCCACGATTGCCCCCATTTCAAGCTCGCCCGTCCGAACACAGATTGCGCCCAAACCGCTCTTCATGCATCTGTCCATGCCGAGGATCTTGCCGACCGTGGCGCCGGCCCCGGCCCCCACACACCCTTCGGCGCACCCTGGGATACCGGCGTCCAGGCAGGCCGCATGGCCCATTTTTCGGTCGGGTCTTACAGTGTAGTCGCCAACGGCCAGATCGAACAGGACCGCCCCGCACACTATCGGGATCTTTGTAACCCCGGCGTCAAACCCGATCCCCTCTTCCTCCAGATACTGCATGACGCCGCATGCGGCGTCCAGGCCGAAGGAACTGCCGCCGCTCAGCACCACCCCATGGATCTGCTGGACCAGGTTGACCGGGTCCAGCAGATCGGTTTCTCTTGTACCGGGGGCCCCGCCCCGAACATCCACGCCGGCGGTCACCCCTTCCCGGCCGATGATCACGGTGCATCCGGTGGCGGCCTTCAGATCCTGTGCGTGGCCGACGCTGATCCCTTCAATATCGGTAACGGCGATCTCTTTCATCAGATTTATCTCTGGTAATTGTATTCAATTCCGGGCGCCTTTCCTGGTGATTGCTTCCAGCTTTGAGCTTTCCCGCTTGCCGCTGTCTTCCTTCGGATGGGTTCCCTGCTGCAGCATCTCCCTGGCATGGGCCAGGGCCCGGGAGGTGATACGCCGCCCGCCCAGCAGCCTGGCAATCTCCCGGGTCCTCGCCTCGGGGCTCAATTCCGTAATGGCCGCCTCGGTTCGTCCCTCCATGACCTCCTTTTTGACCACAAAATGCGTCGTCCCCTGTGACGCGATCTGGGGGAGGTGGGTGATACACACGATCTGATGATACAGCGCCAAAGCAGCGATCTTCTCCCCTACCACCTCGGCCGTGGCCCCGCTGATCCCGGCATCGACCTCGTCGAAGATAACGGTTTCCACCGAGGCCGACCTCGAAAGGATGGTCCGGACGGCCAGCATGATTCGTGAGAGTTCGCCGCCAGAGGCGATTCTTGACAGGGGTTTTAATTCCTCGCCCGGATTCGGAGAGATCATGAATTCCACATGGTCGAGTCCGTCGGGCCGCATATCCTCCACAATTGCCTCCACCGGGCGCCCGTTCTCCTCCCTGCGGCCTTTAAATGCCACGCTGAACCGGGTGTCTTTCATATGAAGCTGGCGGAGTTCCATCTCCACGGCCCGCCTGAAATCCTCGGCCCCGTTTTGTCGATTTTGGGAAAGGGTCTCGGCCTTTTCAAGGAGTTCGGATGCCATTTCCGCCAGTTCATGGTTCAGCCGGCCAAGATCCTGGACCTTTCCTTCCAGATCGAACATGGTTGAGGCCAGGGTCTCTTTGAACCCGAGGATATCTTCAACGGTGGCGCCGTATTTTCGCTTGAGTTTCTTCAGGAGGTCCAGCCGTTCCACCACCTGATTCAGGCGCTGGGGATCCACCTGTACCGACTCTCGAAAATCCCTGAGGGCAAAAGAGAGATCTTCTATCTGTGCCTCCATGTCCGACAGAGAGGCCTTTACAGAGGCCAGTTCCGGGGCTATTCGCGATCCCTTTTCCAGTGTCTTAACACAGACGGCCACGGATGAAAGCGCGGAATTCTGGTCTTCGTACAGGATCTGGTACCCGGTTGCCGCAATCTCCAGGAGTTCCTCCGCATGTTGAAGACGCCGCATCTCTTCTTCCAGAAGATCGTCTTCGCCCGGGACCGGGCCGGCCATCTCTATCTCCCGGATCTGAAACCGGGTCAACTCCTCCCTCTCCTTCTGTGACCTGATCTCCGCTTCCAGGGACATGATCTCTCCTTTCAGGGCGCAGTGCCTGTCAAAGAGCATGCCCAGCGCCACACGCTCCGCTGAAAGACCGCTGAATTCATCTAAGAGATAGAGGTGATTTTCCGGTCTCAAAAGGAGCTGATGCGCATACTGGCCGGAGATGCTGAGGAGCCTCGGCCCCAGGCGGGAAAGTGTCTGAAGGGTGGCCAGCGACCCGTTGATAAACACCCGGTTCCTCCCTTCACGGGAGATGGATCGCTTTATCAGCAGCTCGCCGTCAAAGGAGATGCCCGCCTCTTCCAGCAGGTCCACCAGGCCCGGGGTTCGTGGGAGGACAAAGAGCCCTTCCACCACGGCCTCGGTGCACCCGGTTCGGATAAGATCGGCTGTCGAGCGGCCCCCGAGAATCAGGTTGATGGCATTGATAATGATGGATTTTCCAGCGCCGGTTTCACCGGAGAGGATGTTGAGTCCCGCCCTCAGGGACAGATCCAGATGTTTGATGATGGCAAAATCGGTGATGACGAGATGGACAAGCATCATGCCCCCGCCAGTGATGGCGAAATCGAATGTTAGCGGTTCCCGGCAGGCTCCTTCAGGGCCTCGAAAAAAGACAATAACACCTTCCCACAAAGCCTGTCAAAGAGAAAACCGGGGTGTGTCAATGGTTTCAAAGTGTTGAATTCGGTTTGAAACTGCTGAAGCGTGGATTCAAAGAGGGTGCCCTCCCATTCCTGGATGAAATGCTTCAGCCGCGCATGGCGTCATAGGTTATTTTCATCAGTGGGTCCAATCTTCAAGTGACGTGTTTCGAGGCTCACTGCGTAGACGTGCCCGTGCCAACCGCTCGCCAGATGGTTTCATCCTCGTACCGGGCTTCGATGCTCTGCTCTCCTGCTTGGCCCGTAAAGATCAGGAACTCAGCCGTGCTGTTGCGGATCAATTGGTTTTTCTTAGCCATTGTCCCTCCCTGGCCGTGACCTTTTAGATAAGAGGTTCATTTGATCAGTTGAGGAGTCCCAGCCCTCTCATGCCGGTGTCCGCCTTCAGGGAGGGAAGCCATGAATTGGGCGATTGCGGCAGGGGGTCAAAAACTGCCCGATGCCGGCGCGCGCCGTTCGGTCTGTCGAACCGTTAACCGACTGGCGAATATGGTCAAGTGCATGCAACGGCTTCATGTTCACCTGTGTTGCAAAGGGGCCGTTGGCCCCGCCATCTCCCTGGAATTCAACGTGTTCATTCACCATCCCCAAAGCCCGATCCTATCACCCTCCGGACAACTGACTGCCCGAGGCCATACAAAAAGCCCCAGCCGTTCCGTGCGTTTCGGGACACCTTTTCAATTCTTTATCCGACCTGCTCGAATCAATAAAGTCAGAGGCGGCTACGTCCCCCCGTCCCCCATTCCACACACCCATTACGCGCCAGCATTATCAGACTCTCAGTACAAAGTCCCATATTTCAAAAACTTATTTAGTTTCTTATGGATTGTCCCGCAGGTTCACAGCCGCTTTCCATGGTATGCTGCCAACCATTCGGTGAACCCGTGGGTGCCGTGGTCCTGGTCCGATATTTCCATTGGTGAGTCAAAGGCAGACTTGACCCCTTTCCTCACCGTTGGACCTGACGATTGCCCTCCTGACGAACCGACAAGAATTTCTTGTGAGTTGCCTCCTGAACCAGCTCACCTTCATCATAAATGTTTTGAATATGCTAACTTATGTTCTGCTGGGTGGTCTGAAACAGTTCGGCCATCAAGGGTTGTGTCAGCCAGACGGTTTCATCCTCCAGTCGGACTTCCAGCTTGATCTGCCCGTCCTCGGATTGATAAACAATAATCTCGCCTTGTTGGGGTTCCCTCAGCGAAGTCGGAGCGTTCTTACTCATCTCTTCTCCTAACCGTGGTCTTCTCGTACAGTGCTTGTCCAGTTCGTTCAATTCTGGATAATAAGGCCTTGGAAAATATCAACAAAAGTACCGTCCCCCATACATGGACCACCGAATTTATATGGACCGCAGAATTGGAATAGCGCATTTTCGTAGCTACGTCCCCTATTATCCATTACCTTTTCGGATCCAAACGCCTCTTTCTGGCTGTTCCTTTATCCTTGCTTCATGGCAATAAGGGAGATTTCAACACCTGCATTTTGAGGTATCCGACCCACCTCCAACGCCTTTCTGGCCGGAGGATCAACGCCAAAATATCTGGCGTAAACCTCGTTCATATCTGGATATTCATCCAAGTTCTTTAGAAATACGGTAACAGAAACCACATCCTCATAGTCCATGTTTGCCGCCCGGAGTATGGCTCCGAGATTTAAAAGCGTCTGATCTGTCTCCGCTCCCGTCCCCCCTTGAACCAACCCTCCTGTATGGGGATCGATACCTATCTGCCCGGAACAATAGAGCGTGCACCCAAAGAGTATCCCTTGGCTGTAAGGGCCTATGGGTTCAGGAGCATCAGGTGTAAATATAACTCTTTTTACAGTTGCTTCCGAGGCATTGCTGTCTCCACAGGATGCAGACCCCGCAGCCAACACCAATAGTGACGCATAAATTATGAATCGTTTCATAACAACCTCGTCTTATGCTTTGTTAGGAAAAGCGTTCCGCCTTTCATATGGGCCACATGGTCTTACGGCAGCGCGGCCGATCCTTCGCTCCGTGCGTTTCGGGACACCTTTTCAATCCTTATTCCGACCTGCTCGAATCAATAAAGCCAGCAGGCGGCTACGTCCCCCATTCCCGAGAGCGTCCCGCTGCCGCATGCCTTTCACCTGCAATTCAATTGTAAAAGAGCGTCCCGCTGCTTCCCCATGGATAGGCGTCTGTTCATGGTGGCCTTGGGAATAGAGAATGCCTCCACAAATTCTCTGATGGAGGCTTGCTTTTTGTGAGAGAGCCATTGACAGATTTCGGCGTCTTTTCTGGAAATGCCCAACGTCAAAAAGGAAGAATACAATTCAACTCTGAAAGATTTATTGTCGGCAGGAAGCGAGGTGCAGGGAGATGTCGGGTGGCCGACTCGGCCCTCATCCGGTAAATGCCACTCCCGAGCCGCTCTACGTAACCCATTCGATGGAATATGTCGGCAATCAGCCGGTTACGGGGAACCGCCCGTGTTCCAAGCTCCTCCAGGGACAGTCCATCTGGAAGACCGCCTGGATTGCTAATCTCTATCCGTCCCGCAGCCACACGTTCCCCTGCCTGCACAAGGTCTGTCTTTTTCACATCGCCTCTTCCAAAATAGTCCGCATTTCTTGGCGCGTCAGCGGAACCGGGTTGGCTTTCATGCTGCTGGCCTGGGCGGCTTTTTCAATAACCGTCGGAATATCTGCCGCACCCATGCCATAGCTGGCAAGCGGCGCAATATGAAGGGTCGAGCACAATTCCTGGACCCACATCACGCCATCAATGGCACTTACGTTTGCCTTTCCGGTCAGGATCCGGGCGATCTCCTGATAGCGATGCAACGCGGCGCAGTAAGGCTGACGCTCCTTTAATGCCCGGACATTCGTTGCCATGACATATGGCAGCAGCTTTGCGCAGACCGCGCCGTGGGGGGCAGGGAGCATGCCGCCAATCGCAGCGGCAAAACCATGTACCGCTCCCAATCCAGCATTGGCCAACGCCAATCCGCCAAACAGGCTCACAAGCGCCAAATCTTCCCGCGCCCCTTTATCCTCGCCATGTTCGCAGACTTGCCGCAACGACCGCGCTGCCCTTTGCAACCCCTCCCGGCAGAGAGCGTCAATAAGCGGATTCGTCTTACTGCAAACAAACGGCTCCAATACCTGCGTGAAGGCATCCAAACCGGTGCTTGCGGTAATCTCGGGCGGCAGCGTGTAGGTCAGTTCCGGATCAACCAATGCCACTTGAGGCAGCAGCAGTGGACTTCGCAAACTGACTTTTGCCTTGTGCGCCGGGGAGGTTAAGACCGCGTTTCGCGTGACTTCCGTACCGGTGCCAGCCGTTGTGGGGATTGCGATGTACGGTGCAGCCGGCTTTTTCAGTTGCTTGCCGCAACCAATGATTTCCAGAAAATCCATCAACTGGCCTGGATTCGTCAGCAACCCGGCAATGGCTTTGCCAGCATCCAACGGACTTCCACCCCCAAAACCGATCACCATGTCACAGTTGGCTGCCTGTGCCTGCTCGATCCCAATCCGCACCAGGTCAATTGTCGGTTCCCCGGCGACTTGAAAAGTCACGGTTTCAATTCCGGCTTCTGTTAAAATGTCCAGCAACAAGGCAGCGCGAGAAACCGTTTTGCCGGTGACAACAAGAACGCGTTTGCCCATTCCGGCGGATATCTTCCCAACTTCATGCACGACACCGGAGCCGAACACGATCCGCGTAGCGGTTGCAAATTCGAACCGCATCGCATTACCAACCTTGCTCATCAGGAAAAACGTTGCCGTATGTGACGCTGCTGCGAGGGTTAGCCATCATCTGTTCCACCTTATCACGCCATGTTTTGTAATGGGCGGTTTCCTTGTGTTTGGCTGGGTCATTTTTTGTGCGATATACTTCCACCAGCAAGAATTGGGTCGAATCATCCCCTTGCTGCAACACGTCAAAACGGGTGATCCCCGATTCTTTGACGCTATTGCGGGCGTTTTCAATGGTGGCCTGTTTGAATGCCTCCACAAACTCAGGTTTGAGATGAACGAAAACATGGACAATGAACATAATGCACCTCCTGTTGGAAAGCAGAATTGATAACACCATCAGCCCGGCCCCCCTCCTTGTTGTTGAGCATCAGCCGTTTAGAGACGCCGAAACCCTTTGGAATGACTCATCGGGAATCGATTCTTATTTAGAGTATATCGATGTTCCGCAGGTTCACTCCAATTCGATTCAGGAGAATAAGCCCCTGGCACAACGCAACAAAAGTACCGTCCCCCATACATGGACCACCGAATTTATATGGACCGCAGAATTTGAATAACGCAGTTTCGCAGCTGCGTCCCTCATCCCGTCCCCATTCCCACCTATTTAGCAGTTTCTCATGGATGTCCAGCAGGCTTGGAAGCTGACTCAACGCACGGTACGCACTTCAAAACGGATGCCTTCGCGTTTCTGAAGGTGTGCGATAATTTCAAAAAGATTCCGGGCCTGAGGGTTGCCCTTCGGGCCCAGCATACGCATCAGGCTCTTTGGTGATTTATCTGTAAGTGATCCCAGAACATCAAACCCGATGGTGGCATTAATGAAATCGCGTAATATGGCCTTGCCAACATCCACTTCACCGCCAAGGAGGCACTCGACACCCTCTTTGAGCAGTTCCTCGCGGAAGCCCGGATCACGTTCAACCCTGTCTTTGACGGTTTCCTTAAAATCAACTGTAAGCGCCATGGTTAGCCCTCCTGTCGCTTCCTTTCCTTGTATTCTTTCCACACCATCCGGACGTTCTGGATATCATTTTGCTGGCGTTTCTTTGTACCGCCACCAAGAAGGATGATGAGTTCATCTCCATCTTTTCCGAAATAGACGCGATATCCGGGTCCCAAATCTATCCGCCATTCGAAAATACCTTCTCCAACCCCTTCGGCATTGGACACATTGCCTTGCGCCATGCGCACCAGGGCAGCCACCACTTTGGCAGCGGCCTGCGCATTCAAGCCATTAAACCAGTTGGCATAGGTGCTGCGCCCTTGACGATCAATATATTCGCGGATTTCGATCATTTTGCCAGAAGGTAACACATTTGTTACCATAAATCAAAGAAATAACTCTCCCGCCATACCTCGCCTCCCCCTGAAACACCTCCCGCACATGCCGGGCCGCAAAGGTGGGTTCGGAATAGTAGGGCGGCCGCTGTGAGGGCCGCAGACGTTTTCCATGGTACGCGCCCAGCCATTCCGTGAAGCCGCGGGTGCCGTGGGCCCGGTCCGATACCTGGATGAGGAGGTCGGGGGAGACGGTGAACGCGCCTCTGTCAAAGAGTTTGTGATCCCCCGCGCTATTCCGAGTCGTCCTTGTTTCGTCAGATAAGATTTGTCAGGTTATTCAGTTTCCTACGGGCGTCATCCAGAAATGTTTGAAGCTGATTATACCCATTGAATTAAAATGTTAAGACAGTTATTTGATTAGTTAAGGATTGTCCCCCAGCTTCACTCGATCCCCCTTATCATGATGTGATGGAGGGCACCGGGCGTATCAATTCTGGCTTGTCGCGGCATAAGAGACGACTAAACCATATTTACCCCAATGTCAACTTCCGTCCCTCAGTCCTCCTTATAGACGTCTCTCAGTCCCATGGCAATCCTCCGGCTTTCGCGTTCCCGTGGTTAATTGATAAACGCTGCGAATTCTGGTATGACTTTCCTGCTGCATCAGGACAGGTTGCATATGATGACCCATGTTTCTTTGTTTGTCTTCTTAAGGGAGGGGGTTCGGATGAGGAAAAGTGTTTTTTTCAGGATGGGGTGGGTTTTTATGGTGGTTTGTGTGCTTTGCAGACCCGTTCCCGTCACTGCCGGACAGCGACTGGAACAGAAGAACGTGGTCTATGGCGGGTCGAGCTGGCTCGGTCATTATCCGGTGTGGGTGGGCATCAAAAACGGGGTATTTCAGCAAAAGGGGCTTGAGGTGCAGTTCCAGCAGTTCCACGCCTCCTCCGGCAGAATGGGATCTCTTGTGGGAGACCACCTCGATTTTGCATCGACCGGCTCCATTTCCGCCATCGCCCTGATGGCGGCCGGGGTTAAGCGCTTTTCCATTATCGGCACCCAGGATTCCTACGCGACGGTGGAGGGGATCATCGCAAGAGAAGGGATACCCTCAGTGAAAGCGCTTAAAGGCAAGAAACTCGCTGTTACATTTGCCTCCAGCGCCCATGTGCTTGTCCTGGACGTCTTGAAAACAGAAGGGCTGGACCCGAAAAGAGATATTCACCTGATCAACCTGAAGGTCTCGGAGATGCCGGCCGCATTCAAATCCGGGGAGGTGGATGCATGCGCCGCCTGGACGCCTGTATTCAACAGACTCCTCGCCATGAAAAGGGCACATCTCCTTCTAAATGATACCCAGTTCAGCCTGTTCAAAGAATTCGGCCTGGGGCCGGGGCCTGACGTGCTGGTGGTGAGAAATGCATTCGCCAGGAAATGCCCCAACACCACCCGGGCCTTTATTGAAGGCTATTTCCAGAGCGTATCCGAGCTGAAAGATCAACCCGAGGCCTGCGCCAGGGTCCTTACCGGATTGACCCGGCTCGATCTGAAGGACCAGGTCAACGTGCTCAAGGACATTACCTGGTATCCGCTGGATGCGCAAAGCAGGTTGATGGTCAACCCCGGATCATTTGTGGCCGGCCTTCAAAAACTGGCTGATTTCTTGTTTGAAAAAGGACAGATCGATCGATCCCCCCGTGTCCGGAAATGGATCGATCCCAACCTCTTGCCTGGGGGGTAGCCATGAAAAGCGCATCCGAGAGAAAAACATGGCAAATCTTCGTGAGCATCGGTTCCTTCTTCGCAGTGATCCTCCTCTGGGAGGTGGTCTGCAGGATGGGGCTCATCGAACCGATCTTTCTCCCGGCCCCATCGCAGGTGCTGACCCGCGCCATCCGGATGATCGAGCAGGGCGCTTTCTTCGAGCATATTCTGGCATCGGGGAGGCGGGTGATGGTCGGCTTTCTCCTGGCGGGCTTCCTGGCCATCCCTTTCGGCATTTTTTTAGGAACCTCCCCATTTTTCAAAGCGGTTTTTGATCCGATCATCTCCCTTTTGAGGCCGCTTCCCTCCATGAGCTGGATCCCCCTGTCTCTCCTGTGGTTAGGGATTACGGAAACGCAAAAATATTCCATTGTGTTCATGGGGTCCTTTGCACCGTCGCTTCTGTATGTGATCGAGGCCACCAGGAATGTCGATCCGGTCCTGATCCGGGCGGCCCAGAATCTGGGGGCCGGCCGCAAGGACCTGATCAAAGAGGTGATTTTGCCGGCGGCCCTGCCGCAGATTATCGCCGGTCTCAAGGTGATGCTGGGTATCGCCTGGACGTGCGTCATTGCAGCGGAGCTGGTAGCCGCCCGAAATGGACTCGGATTCATGATCATGAATGGCAAGGAGTACTTTCAGACCGACACGGTCCTTTTGGGGATGCTCCTGATCAGCCTCACAGTCATGGGGATCGATGGGATCTTCCGGATCTTCGAGCGGAGAGTATTGCCTTGGATTCCCTGACAAACGGTCCCAAAATTAGGATTGAGGGCGTTTCCAAGGATTTTTTGCGCGGGAAAAAGACCGTTTCCGCCTTGAAAGATATTTCTCTCGATATCGCGGAAGGGGAGTTTGTGGTCTTTGTAGGGGCCTCTGGCTGCGGGAAGACCACCCTTCTGAATCTCATCGCTGGTTTTATCTCACCGACCCGGGGGCAAATCCTATTGGACGGATCGGAGGTGCGGGGCATAGACCCCCGCTGCGGCATGATATTCCAGCAGTACGCGCTCTTTCCCTGGAAAACCGTCTTAGACAATGTTGCATTCGGTTTGAAGATGAAAGGCATCCCCAAGAAAGAGCGAACGGCCATTGCCGCCACCTATATCGAGATGGTGGGTCTGACCGGTTTTGAGGGAAGTTATCCCAACGCACTTTCCGGGGGCATGAAACAGCGGGTGTCCATTGCCCGGGCGTTGGCCAATGATCCCGAGGTGATGCTGCTTGACGAGCCCTTCGCAGCCCTGGATGCCATGACCCGCCAGATCCTTCAGGAACAGCTTATCCATATCTATGAAAAGCAGCAGAAAACGGTCCTGTTCATCACACACGCCATCGATGAAGCATTGATACTCGCATCCAGAATTGTCATCATGACGGCAAGGCCCGGACAAATCGCGCAGAACCTCCACAATGACCTTCCCCGCCCCAGAGATGTATCAGTTCAGCTCTCAGAAGACTATCTGTCACTAAAAAGGGTCATATGGGACACGGTGCAGGCCGAAGTTTTGAAGAGTATGGAGATCGATGAATCCGTCCGGTAATAACGACCCGAACGCTGTTTTTGACTGCGCCGGGTATCCTGGCCCCCAACCCT
>JAIPDI010000064.1 GCA_021737785.1 Deltaproteobacteria bacterium | reverse complement strand
GGTGGACAAGGCCCTGTTGATCAAGGATGATTGCCCCAAGCTCCAAAACATCGTCTGGGATGATCCCAAGGGGATGAGAAACTACCACCAGGATTACCTCATCAGCATCAAGAAGGTGCAGGAACTCGGAAGGGCCCTGGATCAGAAGGAGCCGGACCTCTTTGAAAAAATGGTCAATGAAGGGACGGGGGACGATGTCTGTCTACTCTTTTATACTTCCGGAACCACGGCCCTCCCCAAAGGGGCGCTGTTGACCCACTGGAACATGCTGACCATGGGGAGGAATCTCATGGCCATCGATCCCTGTTATGACACAGACGATTTTGTATCCTATCTCCCTTTTGCCTGGATCGGGGAGCAGATGATGTCCATATCGTGCGGTCTGCAGATCGGATATACCCTCAACTTTCCGGAAGAACCCGAGACCGCCCAGGAGAATATACGAGAGATCGGCCCCCATGTGATGTTTGCACCGCCCAGGCTGTACGAGGGGATGACGCGTCAGGTCCAGGTCAAGTACATCGATTCCACCTGGATCAAGAGAAAGGTATACGAATTTGCCACCAGGGTGGGATATAAGGCCGCCAACCTCAAATTTGACAAGAAGCCGGTGCCCCTGAGTCTCAGGTTTTTGACCTGGATCGCCTCCATTACCATGCAGAAGAAGCTGAAGGACCATCTGGGCCTGTCGCGACTTCGACACTGCTACACCGGGGGGGCGGCCATGGGACCGGACCATTTCCGGTTTTTTCACGCCCTGGGGGTCAACCTGAAACAGATCTACGGGCAGACGGAAATCGCCGGCATTTCCATAGTGCACCGGGACGGCGATGTCAAGTTCGATACCGTAGGGACCCCGATTCCGGAAACAGAGGTCCGGATCACCGAAGAAGGGGAGATCTTATCCAAAAGCCCTTCCGTTTTTATCGGATATTACAAGAACGAGGAGGCCACAAAGAAGACCCTTGTGGATGGATGGCTCTATTCCGGGGACAGGGGATTTATTGATGAAGACGGTCACCTGGTGGTATTTGACCGGTCCAAGGACGTGATGACCCTTTCCGACGGCAGGCCGTTTTCGCCCCAATATCTTGAAACACGGCTCAAATTCAGCCCCTTTATCGGGGAGGCCTGGGCCATCGGCGATAAGAGGGAGTATATCACGGCTGTCATGTGCATCGACTATGCCGTGGTGGGGAAATGGGCGGATGACAAAAAGCTCAACTACACCAGCTATATGGAGCTTTCTCAGAAGCCGGAGGTCTACGATCTGGTGCAGAAACAGATTGAGGAGGCCAACAGGGACCTCCCTGCGCCGGCCAAGATCAGGAAATTCGTGAACCTCTACAAGGTGTTTGATGCCGATGATGAGGAATTGACACGGACGTCCAAACTGAAACGGGCCTTTGTGGGAGAGCGGTATAAGGATATTGTGAACGCCCTCTACTCGGATGCAGATACCGTCCATATGGACACGAAGATCACCTATGAGGATGGAAGAGAGCAGCGGATCAAGACAGATCTGCATATTCAGAAGATCAATGTTTAGGAAGCAGGGAGCGGGGAGCAGGGAAATAAAACAGGGAGGAAGTTGAGAATGGAACTGTTTTTGATGACTTTGACCACTGGCGTCATGGTGGGGGGGATTTATGCCTTAGTGGCACTGGGATGGGTCCTTATCTACAAGTGCTCGGGCGTCCTCAATCTGGCCATGGGGGAGCTGACCATCATCGGGGCCTATGTGAGCTATACCTTTCACAGCGTCGGGATTCCCTTTGTCCCTGCCGTATTGTTGACCCTGATGGTGGGGATTGTCTTGGGTATCCTCACGGAACGGATTTTTCTGGACAAACTCATCGGCGAACCGATTCTGGCCGTTATTATGGTGACGGTGGGGCTTTCTTTTTTCCTGAAAGGCCTGGTGGGATATATATGGCAGAACGACACCAGGGTTTTCACCCCCCCTGTGTTCAGCATCAAGCCCATCTCGGTCGGGTTCCTCCAGATATCTCCGGTATATCTCTGGTCTTTTATCCTGTCGATTGTCCTGCTGATCATCTTTGTCTGCTTTTTCAAGTATACCCGATGGGGGCTTTCCATGCAGGCCACGGCCGATGATGAGACCGCCGCCCTCTCTTTGGGGGTAAGCGCGCGGTTTGTATATGCGGCGGCCTGGGCCATTGCCTTCATGAGCGCGGGCGTGGGCGGGGCCCTCCTCGGAAACATCAACGGCATCAATGTCTCGGTCGGTTATCTGGGGCTGCTGGTCTTGCCCGCCGTGGTCCTGGGAGGGCTCAATTCAGTGCCCGGCGCCATTGTGGGCGGCATTTTGATCGGTCTGCTCCAGAATTTTTCAGGGACCTATCTCGATCAGTATTTTCCGGGCGGGGTCAAGGAGATTGTCCCTTTTGCCTTTATGGCCGTGTTTCTCCTCTTCAAGCCCTATGGTCTCTGGGGCTGGGAGCGGATTGAGAGAGTTTAAAATTCAGAATTAAGAAATTCCGAATGGAGGAATTGAGGAATTCGTTTTCTAATTCCTGAATTCCCAAATTCCTAAATTTGACGATTGCGAGGTTAGCCTATGTCCAGTGTATGGTTGCCGTGTGGGGATTACCACCAGGATTATGCTGAGGATCAGGGGTGGTGGCAGACGCGATTTATCAAGGGAAAGATGATCCTGCTCCTGCTCGCGGTCTTTGTGGGCATTCCGCTGTTTGCCGGTGAGTATTGGATGAGCGTGGGGACCATGGTCGGGTATACGGCCATGGGCGCCCTCGGGGTTCAACTCCTCATCGGATATTCCGGTCTTCTCACCCTGGGTCATGCCGCCTTTATTGCGGTGGGGGCCTACACCAGCACCATGCTGATACTACAGTTCCCCTGGCCCCAGTCCCTTCTTGACTCGGGGCTTGCCTATCCCATCAGCATCGTCGTTGCCGGGATTGTGGCAGGGCTGTGGAGCGTCCTCTTCGGCCTCCCTTCTGTAAAGGTCAAAGGCTTTTATCTCATCCTGACCACCATGGCGGCCCAGTTCATCACCGTGGATTTTATACTGACCCAGTATATCAGCCAGATCGGCGGCAGGGGCCAGGCCTTTTCCCTCCCTCCCGGCACCATCAAGATAGGGCCGTGGGTCGTTGACAATGAACGGAGCGTCTACTACCTCATGGCCATTCTGCTGACATTGATGGTGATCGTTCTGGCCAACCTGCTCCGTTCCAAGCCGGGCCGGGCCTGGGTGGCCATCCGGGATAATGATATCGCGGCCGAGACCCTGGGCATCAATATCGTCTGGTACAAGCTCCTGGCCTTCTTTGTGGCCGGATTCATGGCAGGGATTGCCGGGGCGTTCTGGGTGTGCAACACCGCTGCTTTGAGCCCTGAACACTTTCAGTGGTTCTTGTCCCTCTGGCTGGTGGGGGTGATCCTGATCGGCGGAGTCGGTTCGATCCAGGGGGCCATCTTCGGGTCCATCTTCATGGTGGTGGTCATGGAACTGCTCCAGATGGTGGCCCTCCCCGTGGCCGAGTATTTCCCCTCAATTCTTATGGATTTCGCCTATATCAAGGATATGGCGTTCGGTCTGGCCATCTGCGCCTTTCTGATTTACGAGCCCAATGGATTGGCCTATCGCTGGTGGCAGGCAAAGAACTACTTCAACCTATGGCCCTTTTCCTATTAGACTGAGAAATGGGTCCCGTTTGAAAGGGCGCTCGAAAGCGTCTGATATGAAATATCAACATGACGGATGGATGTTTTTGTCAACGCAAACAGGATTCGAAAGGAGGTGAAAGGATTCCGTCTTTTTTCATTTGATGACAGAGGGTAACAGGATGTTTTCACATTAGCGAAGGGAGATAAATCTATGAAGAAAAGCATTTCTCTGAAGGTGTTGGTAGTGTTGCTGGGTGTGGTCTTCCTGGCAGGGGTCTCGACGATCGCCGCGGCCAAAGAGATCAAGGTCGGCGGGATTATGGATACGACCGGGGCTACCTCGGACGTGGGCAAGGATTATGCCATCGGCATGTCGGACGCCTATAAATATATCAATTCTCAGGGGGGCGTCAACGGCAAGGAGATCAAGTATACGTGGTTTGACTACGGATACCGGGTTCCCGAGGCCATCACAAAATACAAGATGTTGAAGCGGATGGGAAACGTCGTCATCATGGGATGGGGGACCGGCGACACCGAGGCCCTCTCTCCTACGGTCAACAAAGATCAGATCCCCTATGTGTCCGCATCCTATTCCGCGCACCTGACAGACCCGAAGAAAACCCCTTACAACCTCTTCTTTTCATCCGACTATTCCACCAATGCCAGATCCGCCATTACCGCCTGGTTTGACAAGAAATGGAGTAAACATCCGGATTTCGGGAAGAGAAAGCCGAGATTTGCCTGCTGTTACATGTTCGCCTCTCCCTACTGCTCTGCGCCGATCAAGGCCATAAAAGACCAGGCCGAACTCCTGGGTTTTGAAGTGGGCCCGGATCAGGATGTATCGCTTTTTGCCCTGGATACCAAGAGCCAGATCATGGCCCTGAAGACCTTCAAACCGGATCTCCTCTGGCATGGAAACACCACCATGTCGGTGGCGGCCACGGTCCGCGATGCCTATGCCCTCGGGCTGGGCGCCGCCTGGATCGTCAATAACTGGGGATTCGATGAAAACCTCCCCCGTCTGGCCGGAGAGGCGGCGGAAGGGGTCATGGGTGCCACGCCGTGCGCCTTTTTCGGGCAGGACGTGAAGAATATGGATCTGGTTGTTTCCTCAGCCGAGAAATACAGCCCCGGCGTACCTTTGGGAAAACGGCTCAATCGCACAGTCCAGGCCTGGGGGGATGCCCTGATCACCTGGGAGGCCCTGAAACGGGCGGACAAGAAGGGGATCGATATCACCAAGAAGGGCTCCGGCCCCGGCATGATGAAGGAGGGGTTTGAAACCCTCAGAAATTATGACATCGGTCTCGGCGCTGCGCCGATCAGCTTTACCGCAACCGATCACCGTCCCGCCACCGGCTGCCGCATTCAGGAGTGGAAGGGTGGAAAATTCCAGGTGGTGGAGGACATAGACCTCAAGAAACGATGGCCGGAATTATGGGAAACCAAGTGGTTAGGATGGTAGACAACCGAAAACATCACCCCTGGAGGTAGGGTCTTGGATAATGCAGAGGCAATCCTGAAGATTAATAATATTGAGGTCAAGTACCATGAGGTCATCCTGGTGCTCAAAGGGGTCTCGATCGAGGTGGCCCGCGGGGGCATCGTTGCATTGCTTGGGGCCAACGGCGCGGGCAAGAGCACGACCCTCAAGGCCATTTCAGGGCTCTTGAAGACCGAGGATGGCGAGGTGACCGACGGCGGCATTATGTATGAAGGACAATACATCCATCACCAAAAGGCCGCAAAGATCGCCAAGGCCGGGATCGTCCAGGTCATTGAAGGGCGAAAGGTGTTCGAGCACCTCACCGTTGAGGAGAATCTCAAGGTGGGGGCCCACCTGAGGAAGACCGGGTCCGTCAAGGACAAGCTTCAGATGGTGTACCACTATTTTCCCAGGCTCATTGAGAAACGGAGCGAAACCGCCGGGTTTGTGAGCGGCGGTGAGCAGCAGATGACCGTTGTGGGAAGGGCCTTGATGACCGAGCCCAAACTGGTACTGCTGGACGAGCCTTCCATGGGCCTGGCCCCGATGCTCATCCATGAAATCTTCAATATCGTCACCAAGCTCAATCAAGAGGAGAAGATTTCCATCCTTCTGGTGGAGCAGAATGTCAAGCTGGCCCTGAAGGTGGCGCCCTATGCCTATGTCATGGAGACCGGCAGGATTGTGATGGATGACGCCTCTGAAAAGTTAGCCCAGAACGAAGATATCAAGGATTTTTACCTTGGTATGGGGGCCGGGGGGAAAAAGAGTTTTCGCGATGTAAAGCATTATAAGCGGAGAAAGAGATGGCTGAGCTGAACCAACCATATGGAGGTCTATTATGAAGAAAAGACTAGGTTTGATGACCGTGCTCATTTTTGGTCTGAGTGTTGCCCTGATGTCCTGTGTCACTACCCAGGTCAAACCCACTGAGAAGAATTTCATTGCGCCCAATGTGACGCTTGAATCATTTGAGGTGCCGCAATATGACGGATACTGGTATTATGCGGCCGCGGTAAAGCCCACCAAGGGAGATGCGGGGGACAGAGGCGCCATGCTCCCGATGAGCTTTCTGTTTAATGTGGAGAACAAGAACCCTTATCCAATTTTATTGGATGGGATAACCTTTACGGTGGTGTTTGACAAGAAATTCGCCTTGGTGACCTTCAACAGCAGCGATCAATACTGGATCCCTGCCGGCAAGACCGACCATATCCGGGCGACCACCCTGATCACGGCGCGATCGGCCCTGTTGAGTCTGTTGGTGACCGGCGGGTTCGAATTGAAGGCCCAGGGCATAAGCCCCTGGGATGCCCTTGAGAAGTGGTGGAAGGGCGTTCCGGAAGGAACGACGCCGGTTCACATTACCGAATGTTCCTTTTCATTTTCAGCCAACGGCGTATCCAAGACATATCCTTATGAGATCCAGGCACAATAGTTGCTGGCCCATCCGGCCCTTTGCCGCTGTTCATCAGCGGCAGGGGGCATTTTTTTGCGAGGAAGATTATGGGACTATACGATTTTACCTTTTATGACCTGATCAGCCGTAATGCCGTTGCTTTCGGCGGAAAAGAGGCCTGGTACGAGGTGGATGACGGCCGGCTCCTGACCTTTTCCGAGTATAAAGAAAAGGTGGATCGCCTTGCCTGCGGGCTTCAGAAATCCGGAATCCGCAAGGGGGACCGGATCGGGGCGGTGGGAAAGAACAGCCTTGAATATTTTCTCCTGTATGGTGCGGCAGCGGCCCTGGGGGCCATTATGCTCCCTATTAACTGGCGGCTCTCTGCCGATGAGGTGGGATATAATCTGAATGACTGTCAGCCGAGGGTGGTGTTTGCAGATAAGGAATTCCAATCTTCTGTCAAAGGATTGACTGACAGGCTTTCGTCCGTGGAAAAATACTTCAATTTAGGGCCTGAATCAGGTGAATTTTCAAATTTCCAGTCATTGATGGATCAGGGGGATGAATTCGATCCGGAAGAGGTCCATACGGATGACGGGTTTGTCATTATCCACACCGCGGCCGTTGCGGGGCGGCCCAGAGGGGCATTGCTGAGCCACGGCAATGTGCTGTGTGCCGATATGCACCTTGATTATCTCTGTCATCTGACCCCCCAAGATGTCCATCTCAATATCCTACCCCTGTTTCACGTGGGCGGGCTCTTCATGGTGACGGCCGCCTTTCATGCGGGCGCCCTGAATCTCAATGTGAGCAAGTTCGATGCGGAACAGGCGGTAAGGCTCATTACGGAAAAAAAGGCCTCGATTCTGATAGAGTTCCCCCCCATCCTATCGTCCATCCTGGATCAGCAGGAGAAGACCGGCGCGGATATCAGCTCCCTGCGGGCGGTGGCCGGTTTGGAATCCCCTGAGACCATTGAAAAATATCAGGAGGTCACGGGCGGTACATTTTATGTCCTGTATGGTCAGACCGAGACCTCGTGCCTGGCCACCTTCGGTCCCTACAGCGATCGACCGGGCTCGGCCGGCAGGGTCCTGCCCCTGGCAGAGGTGAGACTTGTGGACGATTATGACCGGCCGGTTCCGGTGGGGACGGTGGGGGAGATCACGGTGAAAGGCCCGATGGTATTTAAGGGCTACTGGAACCTTCCCGAAGACAACGCCCATACCTTCAGGGAGGGCTGGCATCATACCGGCGACCAGGGACGATTCGATGAGGAGGGCTTCCTCTGGTATGCGGGCCGCAAGGCGGAAAAAGAGCTCATCAAGCCGGGCGGGGAGAACGTCTATCCCGCAGAGGTGGAAAAGGCCATTCTGGAGCATCCCGCGGTTTTGAAGACCGTGGTATTCGGGGTCCCGGACCCCAAATGGAAGGAAGGCATCAAGGCGGTCTGCCAGCTCAAAGAGGGGGAGTCTCTTGACGAGCAGGAACTCAAGGAGTTTGTGGGAAAACGGATCGCAAGATACAAGAAGCCCCAGTATGTAGAATTTGTCGCCCTGTTGCCGGAACTGGAGGATGGGGCGATTGACAGGGCCAAAGTCAAGGAGCTGTACGGCCAGGAGGGTTGATCGGGAAACCTGAATCTGAATTGAAAACCCCGCCCGGTGCGGGGCTTTTTTTGTTTTACTTCAATTTGGTCTTGAATTGCGTCTTTCTTTGATATAAGGTTTTTCAGCTATAATACATGATGCTTTTCCCGAATCTTATACCCTGAAACGTGTCAATCTTCAGACAACTGCTCCCTTTTTCAGGAGAGATCCTCATGAAGCGTCGCCAGCCGATTCTTTTGTTCTTTTTAGGCATCGCATCCATGTTTCTGTTCTCGTGCGTCATGGTCGATTCGGTTACCAAGACATCGGGCGCTCTAGACACATCCAAAGGTCCCGAGACGTTTTATGTGGGACTGGCGGGGCTGAAGCTATTCCCCGAGCCCAGATTCTCTAAAGCCTGCATTGCCGCACTCCCTTTACATGAGAAGGTTGTGAGGGACAAATTGGAAAAGGGGTTTGCCCATGTGAGGGTTGTAAGTACCGGCCAGACAGGGTGGGTGAACAATGCCCATCTCCTGTGGAAGACACCTCCTCCGTCCGAATCCCTTCCAACAAAACCTGCGGCTGTGGCCCCATCGCCCCTTTCGGAACCCGCTCCTGAGAAATCGCCTTCCCAGGAGGACGTGATTCAGGCCCCCGAATGCTCAGATCCTGACAGAGAAGGTCGCGATGCTGCCATCTTTAACAGATTCTAACCATGTTTTTTGCGCAGACGCTGATTCGATGAGGCCACAGTGACCCATGGACACACCCGAGCCCTCATGCAATAATGACGACAGGAGAAGGGTCAGGCTTTCGGGTTCGTTTTCCGATCCTTTCATTCGAACCAAGAGACTTATCACGGATTCATTTATCGATCTCCTTTCTGTCACTGAGTGCCGGAAAGAGACGGTTCGTGAGGACATCACCGTCGGCTCCACGCCAAAGGCGGCCTATTATCTCCTCCTGGGCATATCCGTGCTTATTGCAGGCTTTGGTCTTCTCATCAACAGTCCTGCCGTAGTTATCGGGGCCATGCTGGTGTCTCCCCTCATGACGCCGATCTTCGGGATATCTCTCGGCCTCGTCCGGGGAGATATGACCCTCCTGCGCAACGCCCTTGTCGCCGAATTCGGAGGGGTCCTTATCGCTATCGGGGCAGCCGCCATACTGGGGCTTTTTCCGTTTGCGCAGGAGGTGACGCCCGAGATGCTTGCCCGCACCAGTCCGACGCTATTGGACCTCCTCGTGGCGGCATTGGCCGGTACCGCAGGCTGCCTGGCCATGATTGACGAACGGATCAGCCCTGTGTTGCCCGGGATTGCAATGGCAACGTCACTGGTCCCGCCGCTTGCTGTCAGCGGGTTGTGTATCGCCTTTCGCGCCTTTGAGGGGGCATGGGGTGCCTTTCTCCTCTTTTTTGCCAATTTTTTGGCGATCCTGGCCATTTCCGCCGTATTGTTCATTGTTGCCGGTTTTGTCAGTTCAGAGGAGATGGGTTCGAAACTGAAGGTCCTGAAACGGTTTTCAGGACCGGTCATCGGTTTGATATTCGTCACAATCCTCCTTACCCACGCATTGGTGGGGATTGTGGGGGATAGGCGCACCACCAAGGCCATAGAGGGGGGGTTAAAAACCGAACTGGCTATGGAGCCGGGCACCTCGGTCGACGAAATTGTATACAAGCGGAAAGAGGGGAACATCGATATCCTGGCCCTGGTGACAACGCCGCGGGTCCTGTCCCCGAAGAAGATTAAGGAGATGCAAGACAGACTCGCTCAGGACCTGGGATTACAGACAAACCTGATCATGAGATGTCGCATCAGCAAGGACATTTCATCAACGGGTTCGACAAGCTGTGTGGTGGGCCGCAATCTGGACGGCGAATTCATATCCACGAAACTGGATCCCAAAGTGAAGCGGTTGCAGCTTGCGGAGCAGGTCCTGCGGGAGCTGTTGGAGGATTATCGGGGTACGCATCTGGATCTTGATTCCCTTGACATTGTCGACCTTCCCCATGAATCTATCCTCGTGGCCGGGCTGCAGGGTTCGCGCCATATTACGCCGTTTGAGGTGGCCGGGTTCGAGAAGGGGATACGGGAGAGGCTGGAGGACCCTAACGTACGGCTGCTGATCCGTTCCAGTGACGTCACCGATATCAGCGGCAAGGGCCGTGTCCTTTACGGCAGGGCCCATTTCGGCAAGAGCTCTGAACAGGAAGCTCACACCCGGGAGAAGCTCGAGCGCGAGGTCAAGACCCTCATTGAGCGCTTCCCCAATATGTTCGCCCCTAATATCGATGCGGAGAAAAGGGAGAAGACATGGCATGTGTTGGCAGAGGTCGTGGGGCCTAGGGTACTCAACCCTGCCGAAATTCGTCTTCTTGAAAAAGAGGTCTCCCGGTCCACGGGACAGGGGATAAATCTGCGGATGTGGTGTCGAGTTGAACTCATGGTGGACAATTCACAATTCATGTCCGTGGAAGGTTTCACCAAGAATGAGGTCAAGAAACGATTGGGGAATGATCCTTTGGACAGGGAAAAGTGATTTGCGGAGGCACCTGAGAAGTTGCGCCCCAATATCAAAAAGCTCCTTAAAATTCCGTTTATCGTCCTCTTTCTGGCCTTGCTCAGCGCCGCCTGGCTTTGGTTTGGAGAGGGTGGGTTTGTCCGCCTGTATCGAAGTGAGGCGGAGCGGCAGACCTGTATCGAGAGGATCCATAAACTTGCAGCGGAAAATCAGGCGCTTTTAAATGAGGTACATCTCCTGCGTACGGATATGCAATACCTGGAAACGGTGGCCAGAAGGAATTTGAATCTCATAAAGGAGAATGAGGTCGTCTACAGATTCGACAACGAATCGAGCGGCGCCGTTGATGAGACCCCCCCTCCGGAAAGGAGCATCGATCAAGATGGCCGAAAGCAATGATTTTTTAGATGAATTCTTGAGCCGTGGACCCTCTGCAGGTTCCCTCTTCCTCATCCTTTCCCGGATGAAAGCGGAGGGGCGTTCAGGCGAGGTGGTCCGGACGTGCATCCGGTTTCTGAGTCAGTATCCCGATGATATCCGGCTCAGGACCCTGCTGGCGGAATCCTATGCCGAGATGGGGTTTATCACCCTGGCCGGGAGCGAATTCGAGAAGGTCGTATCCATGATCGATACACTGGCCCCTGTCTACCGGTCATTGGCCGGGATCTACGAAAAACAGCAGAGATATTCAGAAGCAACGGATATGCTTCGACGCTATCTGGCCCATTATCCGGATCACCCTGAAGCAATGGCATCCTTGAAGCGAATGGAGGCGGCCCTCCTTCCGGAGGAGGCGGTGTTTGAGATTGAGGACCCTGAAGAGGATTTTGCCACGGCGGGGGATGATTACGAGGATGCACTGGTGGATTTTGCGTCGCCCACTATTGCCGAACTCTACTATTCCCAAGGGCGGATAGATGCTGCCATCCATACGTATGAAAAAGTCCTCAGCAGCAATCCCACGGATCGCGAGTCTCTCAGACGGCTGAATGAGTTGAAAGGGATGTTAAGCGAATCAGAGGGGTTTGAAGAGAAGCGGCCGTCGGCCGCCCGAAGTCAAGAAGACCGCTTGATCACCATCCTGGAGCGTTGGCTCCCCAGGATCAGGGAGATAAGATATGCCTCATGACTGGCCGGATTTGAGATTTATGGCCACCGGCATCGGGAGTGTGCCATTTCAGGATATTGAAGGGACTTGCCGGGAGATATGCGGGTGGGCGCCCTTTATGCCGTTCTGGCCCCAGTTCGTGAAACGGAGTCATCTGGAGGATATGATCATTCAATATAGCGAGGGCCTCCCCCTCCTGCAGGTAAATGCAGAACAAAGGTCCTTGTCCATATCCCCATCCGACTCTAGGGAAACCGAACTGGTGTCGTTCTATGAACGGTTTTTTGCCCGGGATGTGGAGGCCTTTGCCGTCAGCCGGGAGGTTGCTCCCGGTCTCTACGCCCTCTTGGACATTGTCGAGGAATATGCTGGGAAGTGCGGTCCCTATATCAAGGGCCAGACCGTCGGCCCGGTCACCTTTACGGCGGGCGTGAAAGATCTGAACGGCAAGCCGATCCTCTATGATCCGGAGCTTTCAGAGGCCATGACCAAAGGATTGGCCATCAAGGCCCTGTGGCAGGCGAGAAGACTGGCCGGTTCGGGAAAACGGCCGGTCATTTTCCTGGATGAGCCTTATCTGTCAGGGTTCGGCTCGGCCTTCTCTCCGGTGCAACGCCACGAGGTCGTTGATATGCTTCGAATGGTTATCGATTACCTCAGGGAAAACATTGATGTCCTGATCGGGATACACTGCTGCGGGAATACGGACTGGTCCATGGTGCTGGAGGCGGGTCCGGACATCGTTAATTTTGATGCCGTGGAATATATGGATCACTTCCTCTTGTATAAGGATCCTGTAATTCGGTTCATCCAAGGGGGCGGGTTTATTGCCTGGGGGGTTGTCCCCACGGCCGATTTTATTGGGGAGGAATCGGTGGAGGGTCTGTTTTCAGGTCTCAGGGAGGGGTTCCTGCATATCCATGAGTGGGGCCTGGATATGGATCTGGTCGCCCGCCGGTCCCTGCTCACGCCTGCATGCGGCATGGGTACCATGACAGCGGATGCAGCAACCCAGGCCATGGACCTCCTGTCGCGCCTGTCACAAAAATGCAGGGATTGGGATGTGAGCACCCTCCCATGACCGCAAGAGGTGTTGGCAGAAACAGGTTCTCACCCATAGGGGGAAATCTCTCCTGACCCGGGCCCCGGTCTTTTCGCAACCGGAGCTTTAACACCATCGGGAAACATCTATGGTTCATGAAGACCCACGGATACGTTCGATACTTTTGAGGTATCCGGCAATGATCTTTTGGGCGTCTGCCTCGAAAAGTTCTGCGTAGGCCTTCAAAAAATTCCGAAGATATACCGTTGGGGGAAGGCTTTCGATGTGGTCATTTTCAATGGCCTTAAGTGTGGCCACACTGATCCGTGTGACTTCGAACACATCGTCGATGGTTATACCCACGGCAACCCTCAGCCTCTGGAGATGATTTCCAGAGATGGCCTCGGATGAAAGAATTTCATCCACGAGTCCTTGTAGATTTCTTTCCTTGATCGCCCTCTTTATCTTCTTGGAAACGGCGTCCCCTCCGCGGCTTTTGGACGAGAACAGGGGTGTCGGGACGTTTTTCCGCTTTATGGCAAGAGAGGATGAATCGATAATCTTCTTGGCCACGAGGCCCTTGTCGTACGCCTCCCTCTCGGTGTCGTTAATCAGTGTGGAAAAGGCATCTTCGATCCGCTCCAATATCTTTGTCCTTTCTTCTGTGGTAAAAAAGGAGTGGGCAATAGTTGAATCATCCCCATAAATGGAGAGGGCGTTGCGGTAGGCCTGTCTGATTTCAAAATGGGAGGCATTGACAGGGATTTCGAAGAGTTCGTAGTAATTCAGATCTTCAAATTTGTGCATATTTTTCGTTGATCGCGGGTTGTTTGGCGCTGGCCGCCATGACATGGGTGGACAGATTCTTTAAGTCTGTTGCCGTAGAGGTGTAGGCATATTTAACAACAAATATCTTCTGGCCTGTGATGGATTTGCATACCCGTTCGTCATAACCGATATTTCCCAGGAATTTGAACTGCGAATAGAAGTGCCGGTTACATACCTTTTCGATCTTTTTTCCAAGATTCATATCGATATGACCCCGATGCTGGTTCAGGATGAGGCTGAAGGTAAACCTGTTAAGCTCTCCCTCCAGATACCCGGCCCTTTCAGGATCGCTTTTCATGACCCTGTCCACAATGTCGAGCGGGGAACTCACCACCTTGTCGCTGGATTCATCTGCAATCTCTTTTGTCAGGTTCGTAAAGGAATTCTGTTTGAGGATGTGCTTCAACTTCCGCAGGTAGACTGCCTTGATGAATTGAACGGTATTCTGGATGGAAGTAGGCTCGGGCGTAAGGACGAACAGGCCTTGATGGGCGGCCAGGAAGAAGTCCAATGTGTTATAGGCTGTTCCTGCGCCGAGGTCAAGCAAGACAATATCTCCCGGGAGTTGGCCGATGGCCCTGACGATCTTCTGCTTTTGGGCGTAAAACAGGTTGGCTGCCTCCAGGGAACACCGCAACGAGCTGATTAGGAAAAGCCCCGGAATATCGGTCGGTTCGGCAGTGAGCGACAGGTCCTTGACCGACTTGTTCAGAAAACGGTGCAGACCTGTCTTTGGATGGTTCTGTCCCACGAGGGTATGGAGATTGGAAGCGCCGAGGTCCAGATCAATCACTATCACCTTTTTACCCTGCATGGCGAGTGCGACACCGAGGTTCGCACAGATAAAGGTTTTCCCGCTTCCTCCCTTTCCGCCTCCGATTGCGCATATATGTGCCATTGGCTGCCCGCCTCCAGGATGTCTCTTGATGGATAGGGGTATAAGTGGCTGTAAGGCTCTTGGTGCAACCTGTTCTTGTCGTTTCACGTGCCGATTCATGCGCTGGTCAGGTCCTCTCCGGACATGCCTTAAAGGGTCCCGACCCCACCTGCGAGGATTTCCGCAAAGAAAAAAGTCCCCTAAAGCGATTGTTTACAAATAATGTTTGTGTAAGTCAAGAAAAATAGGCTGACGTCCGTCTTGATATCGTTTCGATGTGGACTTTAGTTTCCAATATCCTCGATTCGAACCAGTTCATCTTCGCTCTATCAATACTATGACAGACAGTCTCATCGCAATTATCAGGGGAAACGTACCGGGTTTGCGGCGCATCCGGAATGAGGGGATGCTGGTCCCCCATGTATGGCGATGATACGACAGATATCTTTTGGTTGAGGATATCGGGGACAGGCGGCCTTATGAGTCTAACTCCCAGGGGTCGAGGTTCTTCACAGGAGAAAAGACAAGGACGTTCATCGGGCTGAAGATGCCCCTCTCATCTCCATATCCTGGGCCTGGGCCACAGTGACGGCAATCACATTGACGATGTTTTCCATATCCGCCCCCCGCTGAAGCACATTAAAGGGTTTGCTGATCCCCATCAGAAGCGGGCCCACCGCCTTGGCGCCACCCAGCCGATCCAGCAGCTTGTAGGCCACATTGGCGGCGGCCAGTTCAGGAAAGATCAGGACATTGGCCGGACCTCCCAGACGATTAAAAGGATACTCCCTCTCCAGAATCTCAGCGACCAGCGCCGTATCCGCCTGCATCTCGCCGTCGATGATCAGATCGGGGTTCTTCTCCCGGGCCATCCGAACAGCCTCTCTGACCCTATGGGCATCACGGTGGCGCGTATTTCCGAAGTTGGAAAAAGAGATCATGGCCACCCGCGGGCGTATGTCAAAAAACAGAGCCAGTTCAGCCGCCAATACGGCGATTTCCGCCAGGTCGGCGCTGGAGGGGGTGATGTTCACTGTCGTGTCGGCAAAGAGGAGGGTACGGCCCTTGGAGATCATGAGGTAGACCCCGGAGACCTTTGAGACGTCTTCCCGCCGGGGAATTACCTGCAGCACCGGGCGGATGGCATCCGGGTATGAGCGGGCCACGCCGTGCACCTGACCGTCCACCAGGCCTTCGTGCACCATCATGGCGCCGAAGACATATCGTGTGCGCAGCTGGCGGCGGGTCTCGGTCATGGACCATCCCTTGCGACATCTGAGCCGAAACAGGCTTTCCACAAACCGCTCCAGGTGTGGACTTTTCAGGTTGTCCTCGATCTCGATGCCGTCCAGAGATAGGTGCAGTGTTTCTGCCAGGCCGCGGATGTCCTCCTCGTTCCCCAGGAGCACGGGCGTGCATATCCTCTGGCGCACGGCCTGACGGGCAGCGCGGAGGATGACCGGGTGGTTCCCTTCGGGCAGCACGATGCGTTTGGGATTGCGCTGGGCCCGAATAATGACCTTGCGCATGATCTCCCGTTCCGGCCCCAGCCGTGCCTCCAGTTCCTGGATGTACCTGCTCTCGTCCTTCAACGGGATCCTCGCCGCACCGCTTTCCATGGCGGCCTTTGCCACGGCAGGGGCGACCGTAAGGAGGACCCGGGTATCCAGGGGCTTTGGAATGATGTATTCCGGTCCGAATTGAATCGAATTTCCGCCGTAGGCCCGGATAACGGAATCGGGAACATCCTCTCTTGCCAGCCGGGCCAGGGCCATGACCGCCGCAATTTTCATCTCCTGATTGATGGCCCTGGCCCGTACATCCAGGGCCCCCCGAAAGATGAAGGGAAACCCGAGGACATTGTTGACCTGATTCGGATAGTCGGACCGGCCTGTGGCCACGATCGCATCCGGACATGCGGCCTTGGCCTCCTCGTATCCGATCTCCGGGTCAGGATTGGCCAACGGAAAGATAATCGGTTTTTTGGCCATGAGCAAAAGAAGATCCGGCGTGAATGCCCCCTTCACCGAAAGACCGATGAGGACGTCCGCCCCCCTGACCGCATCTTCAAGGGTGCGCCTTTCTGTTTCAACGGCAAATTTCTCTTTGTAAGGGTTCATGCCCTCTGTGCGCCCTTTGTAGATGACCCCCTTGGAATCCACAAGAAAGAGATTTTCCTTTTTGACGCCCAAGGCAATATACATCCGGGCAGAGGCCATGGCAGCGGCGCCGGCGCCGTTGACCACGAGCCGAAGGTCTTCCATCCGCCGTCCGGTCAGCTTGCATGCATTGAGGAGGGCCGCGGCGGAGATGATGGCGGTGCCGTGCTGATCATCGTGGAGTACCGGGATGGCCATCCGTTTCTTGAGTTCTTCCTCGATATAGAAGCAGTCCGGCGCCTTGATGTCCTCCAGATTGATGCCGCCGAAGGTCGGCTCCAGCAGCGCCACCGTGCGGATAAATTCATCCGGATCACGGGTATCGATCTCGATGTCAAAGACATCCAGGTCTGCAAATCGTTTGAACAACACGGCCTTCCCCTCCATGACCGGTTTTCCGGCCAGGGCCCCGATATTGCCCAGACCCAGGACGGCCGTGCCGTTGGAAATGACGCCGACCAGGTTTCCCCGGGCGGTGTAATCAAATGAAAGTTCCCCGTTTTTCTGGATCTCAAGACAGGGGATGGCAACGCCCGGCGTGTAAGCCAGGCTCAGATCCGACTGAGAGAGGCAGGGCTTGGTGGGCGTCACCTCTATCTTGCCGGGTCGGGGTTCCTTATGATACCGAAGGACTTCATCACGGAACATTAGGGTCGTTCTCCAGTTCGGGGTGTGTATGGGGGCATTTCCCAAGACGGCCTGACAGCCGCAACCAAAAAGGTATGGGTGCTTACCGATAAGGCACCAACTTCTCCTCATGGCGGAGAGAAGTTACAACCAAAGATGCTAAAAGGATCCGCCCGTGAGATCTCGTTTCACGCGGGCACGTCTCACCCGGATGGGTTATTCTTTCAGTAAAGCCTTGGCAATTTCCAGATCGTAGGCCTGACTGGGATTGAAATCATTTTTTTGCTTATACATGGCCTGGGCCTGGACAATGGCGTCATAGGGGACCCACCCGTGCTGTGCCCACAGTTCCGGGTCGTCTGTGTTCCAGAGCCTGAAGTAGATCATGTCGTCTTTGTCCTGGACATACATCCGCACCTTCTTGTTCTGTGGAAAGGGGTAGTAGTATCTGCCCCGGTCATCTTTCATTTTTTCATACCTCTTTCGTTTTTATCGCGATGCTTGTCTGTTTATATCTGAAGAGGGCGGCCATGCATTCGACCGTCCGATATAGCTCGCCGTATGCGGGAATTCCGTGCCGACGGGCCGACTCCTTAAACTCCCTGGACTCTGCGCTCCGTCCGAGGAGCCAGCAAAAGAGGGGTTTCCCCGCGGAACGGGCCATTTCCGAGGCCTCTTTTAGGTCCAGATAGGACATGACGCCCCCCACAAAGGTATGCAGGAGGACCCCGTCCACATTGGGATCGGCACATACCGCTTTCAACGCAACGCCCAAGGCCTTTAAAGGTCCCTGTCGCTCCATGGCCGGCCAGAGGTCCAGGGGATTGCCCGGCGGCATCCAGGGCGGGTAAATGGTCTTCAGTGCCTCGATGGTGCCGGGGGACAGGTCCGCCAGGGTCAGCCCGGTCCCGTCCATGAAATCCGCGGACAGGATTCCGCCGGCCCCTGTATAGCTGACCACGGCGATGCGGGCGCCATTGCCCGACTTCCATTCGGAGGCCCGGGCAAGACCCTTGCAGAGATCGATCATCTGTTTGAAATCTGAGGCCTCCACCACCCCTGCCTGTGCCAGGGCACCGCTGACCACCCATCGATTCCCGGCGAGACTGGCCGTATGGCTCATGGCGGCCCGGGACCCGTCTGCGCTCTTCCCCCCTTTCAGGACCACCACCGGTTTGTTCGAGGCGGCGCAGATTTCCATGAAGCGACGTCCGTCCGCAAAGGATTCCAGATAGAGCCCTACGGCCTCTGTGTCCGGGTCGTCGAGGAGAGAGGGGAGGATGTCGCACTCGTTCACGTCGACCTTGTTGCCCAGAGAGCAGACCTTGCTGAACCCCGCATCCCCATGGGTCATGGCATCCATGAGAAAGCCGCCGGAAAGCATGCCGCTCTGAACCACCAGCGACACGCCGCCCCGCACCAGGGGGTCTTCCCATATGGAGGGAGAGACAAAGGAAAAGACCGTTTTTGCGGCGGTGTCGATAATGCCCATACAGTTGGGCCCCCACACCCGGAGCCCGGTGTCCGCGACGATACGGCGTAACTGTTTTTGGAGAGACCGTCCTTCCGGTCCGACCTCGGAAAAACCGCCCGACTCTACGATAATGCCCCGGATTCCCCGGCGGGCGCACTGGGCCGCCAGGTCCGGGACCGCGGGGGCCGGAACAAAGAGGATGGCCATGTCCACCGGATCCGGGACATCCATGATAGAGGGAAAACAGGGGATCCCGTCGATCTCCCGGTAGCGCGGGTTCACGGGATAGATTTTACCCTTGAATCCCTGCCTGGCATTGTACACTATGTGATAGCCCCCTTTTTCACGATTAGTGGTGGCGCCTACAATGGCCACCCCGCGGGGCCTGAAAAAAAACTCCATCAATGTTGCTCCGGAAGAAGTGGATTAAAACTCCCTGGTTCACGGTATGGCCGCTTCACGAGAGGGATTTAGGGACCGTTCCTTCTTTGAAGTTGGCGGCAGGATACCCTAAAACGGCTCCGAGTTCAACGGCATATTGAAACGAGGCGCAGTTTAAGCTCCTGCTAAGAAGCCTGTTGCGGGCTTTTGTTTCCCTGCAACCGGCGCAAGAGACCCCACGTGCCAGGAAGACTTTTGGACTTTGCGCCACGTCTTTCCGGCTGCGGCTGTACCGCTGCAATAGTGGAAATCGTGGGGATGGAACATCGCTTTTGATATTGCAGGCCTTTTGAGATGAGTGTACCCTTGTGTTTCTGCTCCATATCCCGTGATCCGGGCACGGGGTGCGGTGGGGGGCATGACTGCGACAAGGCTTTGGCTGTAAAAGGACCGGGACAAGGAGAAAACCGATGAAGAAGAGACGCAAAAGGATTCTCATTGCTGCCCTGCTGGCGATCCCCTTGCTGCTGCTGGCGATCTATTTTTTGTTTCCTCAAGTACCTCTTGCTTTGGCTCTCAAGGCCCAACAGCGTGCGGCCGGACTGGAACAAAAAGAGATCCAGGTCAAGGGCCATCCAATGCCATACCTCACGGGCGGCACCGGAGAGCCGCTGGTCCTGCTGCACGGATTCGGTGGAGATAAAAACCACTGGGTGCGGATAGCCAAGTATCTCACACCCCATTTTACGGTCATCGCCCCTGACCTTCCGGGATTCGGAGAGAGCAACCGGGACCTTTCCATGCGGTATGGGATATCCAACCAGGTGGCGCGCGTTCACGATTTCGTTCTGGCCCTTCACCTGAAATCGTTTCATCTGGGGGGAAACTCCATGGGCGGTCAGATTGCCGGCGTCTTTGCGGCCAGATATCCCCAGGATGTCAAGACCCTGTGGCTCCTGGCGCCGGGCGGGGTCCTGTCGGCAAAAACGAGCGAGCTGGGTGAACTGGTGAAGAAAGGGGAAAACCCCCTGCTGGTCGATAACACGGAGGACTACGATAGGCTTCTGGACTTTGTGTTCGTGAAGCGGCCCGCCATCCCTCGATCCATCAAACGATATTTGACACGACACGCCATTCAACATCGCGCCTTTAACGCAAAGGTTTTCAAAGAAATCCAAGAGGGGCGCCTGGCGCTGGAAGGAGTCTTGAAAGGGCTGCCTGTTCCCACGCTGATCACCTGGGGTGACCATGATCGCCTCCTGGACGTTTCAGGCGGTGAGATCCTCAAATCCGTCATGCCCGATGCGGAACTCGTGGTGATGAAGAACACCGGCCATGCGCCGATGATCGAAAGGCCGGAGGACACGGCCGCAGGCTTCCTCAGGTTTCAAGAAAAGGTGTCGAGGTTGTGATCTGAAGTCTCCAGCATAAGGAAGGTATTCTGATAGGTAGGTGGGGCGATGGGCGTTTCCGGATCCTGGCGGGCCAAAATCTGGGGGGTATGTCTGGTCAATCTGGCCACCCTGTCCTGGGCGAGCAATGCGGCGCTGGGTCGCTGGCTGCGGGACGATGTGGGACCGTTGACGCTCACCGCGCTTCGGTTCACCGTGGCCACAGCCTTTTTCGGATATCTGCTCAGGGGGCGGTCTCCCGACGAATGGCGTTACGGCCGCGACAAATGGTGGCTCCTGGCCATGGGCCTGGCCGGGGTGGTTTTTTTCAGCCCGCTCCTCTATCTGGGGCTTCGCTACTCGACAGCGGTCAACTGCTCGCTGATCCAGGGGTTCTCCCCCCTGATCACCGCGCTCATCGCCGGTCTCATCATCCAGGAGCCGGTGAGCCGAGGGCAGATGACAGGCGCGATCCTGGGCCTGATCGGGGTGGTGGGCTTGATCTCCGGCGGGTCCCTCAGGTTTCTGATCCACCTCCATTTCAATGGGGGCGACCTGATCCTTTTGGCTGCCGCCGTGGTTTGGGCCTTCTATTCGGTGTTCGGCCGGCGCGTCATGCGATACCGTTCGCCGGTCTCGGCCACGGCCCTCTCCGGTTTTCTGGGACTCCCCCTCCTGATTGCCGCGGCGTTTTTCGAATACCGCCACCTCCCCCTCAACCTGCGGCCGGAGACTATCGCCGCCATTCTCCACATCTGCGTGGTCCCCACCATCATCGGCTTCTGGTGCTGGAACCGGGCGGTTCAGACCCTGGGGGCAGGGGGAGCCATGGTTTTCTACAACACCCTTCCGCTCTATGGCGTGGTGATGGGGGCGCTCTTTTTGCAGGAATCCCTCGGCATGCCCCATTTCGTTTTCGGAGGTCTTATACTTGCAGGGGGAATCTGGGGCACCCTGGGCCGTAAGGGGTAGGTTCATCTTTCGGTTCTTTCCCCGTAATTGAATTTGGTATCGGATACCGAAACCGCAAGGATCTTTCGCCTCCAGCCTGGGCCTTCCTCAGGCTCCTTGATAAATCCAGGGGTCAGTTGAAGGTCTTGTAAGGGTCCGAAGAGGATTATGACCCCAATCGGATGCTCAGGGAGAATACAGATGTACTTGATCAAACCCCTAAGAAAACATGCGGCAGGATTTGCAGTAGTATTGATACTGACGATGACCTTGCCATCATGGTCGTGGGCGCTTGAACAACGCCCGGATATGCGCCGGTATTTTTTTTCCGGTGACGGCAAGATCACCTTGCATAGTGAAAACACCGATACCTCCTTTTCAGGCACTTACCGCAAGGGGCGGGGGCGCTATGATGGAAAGGCGCTTAAGGAGATCTCTCAGGTATTCGGCGCTCCCTGTGAACCTCCACGAATGGGACTTTCCCTCAGACTTATCGAGTTTATCGATTATCTGGAAGACCGGTTACACAGGGGTGCGAAAATCACCATCACCTCCGGCTATCGAAGGCCGGAATACAATACTATGCTTCGGGGAAAAGGGTACCTTGCGGCCAAGGCCAGCCTTCACCAGTCCGGCATGGCGGCGGACCTCAAGATTCAGGGGGTAAACGCCGAAACCCTGTGGAATTATGTTAAGGCGCTTAAATTCGGCGGTGCAGGGTATTACCATGGGGATGTGGTTCATATTGATGTGGGACCGGCCCGATTCTGGGATGAAACCACGTCAGGCGTGGGAACCGGAATTTCCGATGACAACAAACTCATCGGAATTATAACCGATTATGATATATATCGGCCGGGAATGATTGTTACGCTTCAATTTATTCGAGTGACGGCTTTTCCCGTTCGGGTAGCTTCTGAATTTTCCCTAATCCGTCAAGACCATCAGCATGGAATTCAACATCGACGGAATTTCATACCTGATTTCAACATCTCCCAAGGAGATCGTTGTGTGGGGTTTGGAAATATTGATGAAATGAACATCATCGAATGGAAGCTGCCGATGGATTTAAAAACCGGCCGCTATAAAATAGAGGCCCGTTTTTGCGATGATATGTGGCCGGATATGCCTCCTCAGATCCAAACCCCGGAATTTGAAGTATCTTCATCTCTTGTAGATTGACAAGTCTCAACCACTGTTAGCTTCCTGCAGGTCCTTAGGAAGCGTTACATGATCGCCCGAGAATCAGCTGCTCAACACCCCTCTCCGCATCTTCCCAACGCGGCATGGCCGCGACCAAAAAGGTATGGAAGGTTTTTTAGGAGACCGTCAAGTTTGGATCGGCAGTCCTCCCATGGGGCTCATAGGCTTATCCCCATGATGTGGAATCTGCTATCTGCCCGGAAATCCTGATCTGTTACCCCTGTCAGCGGGTCTGGCATTGATGTGCCGCTCCCCACCCCCGAAGGATCTGCTTTGCTGAGGAACGATCGCGGGATTCGGGTTGGAGGCGTTATTACGACCCGCCGGTGCCATCCTTGTGGGTGCCGGACCAGCCTGTCTTGATACTGATGGAGCTTTAGGCAGGGTTCTCCTGTCCATCTCCATTCTGTTTGAAGTCCCGGGGGTCCCGGAACGGCTCCTTTGCGGAGAACCGACTGTGGGACCCGGGTGAGGGACGTTATTACGACCCGCCGGTGCCATCCTTGTGGGTGCCGGACCGGTCGGCCTTCCTGCGATAGGGGATTTAGGGAGTTTCACCCTGTTTGGCGCGATTCCCTTTGAACCCCCTGAGGGGGGTCTGGCCGGGCCGTGGGATTCCAGTTTCAGCCGCTGATTGCCGAGTTCGCGGACCTGTTTTCCACGGGCTTCAAACTGCGCCCGCTCGGTCCTGCTCAACGGTGTGAATTTCGACATCCCCTCTCTGCTTTTTGTCACGGGAACAAAAGGGGCTTTATACGTATGGCCGGAGGCCTTTGAGACCATCGGTTTCCTGGGATCATAAAGGGTTCGCGGGGGTCTGGCCGCCTCATATTTCCGACGCGCCTGATATGTTGCATGCAGATTTTTTTCCCAGTTGCGGTCGTGTCGATGCCGCCACCGCTGATGCGCATAAATAGGATCATACCCGTGACGCCTCGCGTGGGGAGAAAACCATGGGTATATGCCTCTTTGATAATATCTGGGCGCATAATAATCTCCAAAATAGTAGTGGCGATACCTTGGACTCCAGAAGAGACAGTCGGAAAAGACCCTCAGGTCGATCATAAACGACGGCATGAAATAGAAGCCAGGTCCCACGGTCACACCGATGCCGAAGGAAACCGGTGCAAACAGCACGCCTCGATTGGCAACAGCAAAATCCCAGTATCCTCCGACAAAGATATAGCCCCTGGGCGACCACACGTAGTGGGCGGGCACCCAGACCCGGTCCGGCCGCATGACCGCCCAGTAACCGGGTTGCCAGGCATACCGTCCATACGACCATACCCAACAGCCGGGTATCCAGGTATAGTCCGGTGAGGGGGCAGTGACATTGGGCCCCACTTCAACCGATTCGGGGGGCTCGGGGAGGTATGCGGTATCATTCTGGTTTTCAGCGGCCCAATAGCCGGAAATCCATTGAAAG
>JAIPDI010000063.1 GCA_021737785.1 Deltaproteobacteria bacterium | reverse complement strand
AATTATATCGAAACCCAAAGGGAAATGCAAGAGAAAAGTCGCCCCGAGGTCATTTTTTTAGGCCATTTCTCGGTCGGCAGCTAATGAGTCAGACTCGCGCCAGAGCCGCATAGTAAGTCCGACAGGCTGCTAGAAGGCGTTCCCGGGGCTATTGGCATCGCCGATCACGTGGACCTTAATTCTCAATTTTCAATCTTCTTTATTCATTTCCAGGTCCTCTTTCATGCGACGGCGTTTCCTTATCATGATCCTTATGAACCCGTATATGCTCATGAGCGCGGCAAGGACGAAGAGGATCTCATAGAGATGATAGCTCAGATACGTAAACCAGGTGATTCTGGTTCTGAGGGAGCGGTGCCACTCCCTTTCCAGGTCGTCCAGGGAGACGGCGTATGCCTTTAGAACAGCATCTTCCACATTGTCCCCCGCCTTCATTTCCTCCAGAACCTGCAGCACCCCCGCCACACCGGAGATCCCAATAAGATGGTCGATGAAACGCTTGCTCTCCTCATAGGCCAGGGTCAGGTCCTGGTCGTTTCCGGGGAACCCTCCGCTCAAAGCCTTGAGGGGGATGAAGCGGCCCCTCAGGGCGACCCGGTTCAGGACGGAGCGCCTCTGATCCAGAAGGATATCGCCTGCGCCGTCGCTGGCCCACTGGGCGATCCCCTCGTCGAGCCAACGGGGGAGGAGGTCGCTTCGAATATGCTGGTGAAGCAAGAGGTGGCAGAGTTCATGTTTGAAGGTGTTTCTGAGACTGAAGGGATGGGTCTTCATTCTGGAGGTGTCGATTACCACGAGGTCCTTGCCGGGGACGGCAAAGGCAACCGTCAGGGGGCTGCGGGCCCATTGCTGGAACTGCCCGCTGTCCCCGATGAGGCGTACGGACGGGGTCAGGGTCAGGTCCCATCCAAAAGTCCTCTTTAACTCTTCCCGCACCTCCGGGTAAGTATGGACCAGTTCCCTAGCCACCGGTTCATGGGGGGTCTCGAAAAAGACCCGGATCCCGTTCCCTTCAAGGAGATAAAGTTCGCCCGCGGCCAGCGACCCTCCCCAAAAAACGAGCGCAGACAGGAGTAAGAGGAGGAATGCAGCAGGGATGCCCAATACGCTGTTATGGATTCGGAGGTGCGGGGGCCGATCGGCGCGGGTCTCACCGGGCAGGATTCTGCGTGCCGTGAAACCGCGGGAAACGCCCAAATAATCTTGAAAAAGGGTCATTGTTGACCTAAGATGCCCGATACCGGAGTCGCGAAAATCGCCGGAAGCAGAGGACCGAAAGATGAAACCACAACCGTCTCAACACGGCCGGCGTGCTGTTTCCAGGAGCTGTTGAAAATGAACCCTATTCTCACCGGGCTCGACCGGGTACGTGCGGAGGAGTGGAAACCGCTGAAGGGTGAGCGGCTGGGCCTCCTTGCCAATCAGGCCTCTGTGGACGGCCGCCTGACCAGTGCAAGAGAGGTTATCTCCTCCCTGTTTCCCGGTCAACTCAAGGCTATTTTCGGACCCCAGCACGGCTATGGCGGCGAAGACCAGGACAATATGGTGGAGACCCCCCACTCCCGGGATGAGGCCCTCAGGATCCCTGTCTTCAGCCTGTATGCCGAATCGCGGGACCCCACGTCCGCCATGTTTGACCTGCTGGATACGCTGATCATAGACCTTCAGGATGTGGGAGCGAGGATCTACACCTTTGCCTCCACCCTCCTCAACTGTCTGAAGGCAGCGGCAAGGTACGGAAAACGGGTCGTTGTCCTGGACCGCCCCAATCCGTTGGGGGGAGATATGGTGGAGGGCAACCTCCTCGAGCCGGAACTCTATTCATTTGTGGGACCGTATCGTCTCCCCATGCGCCACGGCCTGACCATGGGAGAGATGGCCCTTGTCTTCAACCATGCCTTTGCGCTCAATTGCGATCTGACGGTCCTTTCGATGCAGGGCTGGCACCGGCGGATGTTGTGGAAGGATACCGGGCTCCGATGGATGATGCCGTCTCCCAACATGCCGTGTCCGGATACCGCATGTGTCTATCCCGGCCAGGTGATCTGGGAAGGGACCCATCTTTCCGAAGGGAGAGGGACCTGCCGTCCCTTTGAGATCTTCGGCGCCCCCTATCTGGATATGGCGGCGATCCGACAACGCCTCCCCGCGGAAGCCCTTGCGGGCTGTTGTCTCCAGGAGTATCTGTTCCGTCCCACCTTCCACAAATGGTCGGGCAGCCTCTGCCGTGGATTTATGATACATGTCCTGGATCTCAACGTCTATCAGCCCTACTACACCTCTCTCTCTTTGTTGAAGGCCGTTATGGAGATCCATCCACGCGAGTTTGAATGGAAGCGCCCCCCCTATGAATATGAATTCAAAAAAAAGCCCATTGATATGATCATGGGCAGTGTATCTCTGCGGCGCGGCCTGGAGTCCGGCGAGCCCCTCTCACTGATAAGGGAAAGCTGGCTGCCGGACCTCGAATCCTATATCCGATGGAGAAGACCCTATCTCCTTTATGCATGACTTGAAAAGGCTCATGGCATTTTCAGCGACCGGCAAGCCTCAGCTCTTCTGCTCGCCGCTGATCCATCTGTCGATGGCATCCTTATCGAACCGCCAGACCCTGCCGATTCGGATAGCCGGAATCTTACCTTCCGCTGCATATTTACAGATGGTGATTTCATGCAATTTTAAGTACTTTGCGATTTCCTTGGTTGTCATGATCTTTGGCATGGCACACTCCTTATTATCTCAATTTGTCGGACCGGTGTCCTCATATCCACACACCATTTTATTAACTCTTGGACGGTTAGATTAATACCAGAAAAGTCTAAAGTCAATAAAAAAACCTGTTAATAATGAATACTAAGCAAAAGGATACTACCTTTACATATTATCGTCATATTTCAATTTTTAAAGCTTTATTATGAGATATTTAAAATATGAAAGAATCCCGGCACCTGGAAAATGTGCCCTGTCAATCATGTGGGTCCTGCTGGCCGCGCTTTTTTCGCCATCACCCGCCCTTGCCGATCACCAGGTGGTGCGCGTCTATGACGGGGATACGGTGCTTCTGGAAAACAGAATCCGGGTCCGATATCTGGGAATCGACACGCCGGAAATCGACCACGAGGGGGGCAGGAGTGACTTTATGGCCGAAGCGGCCCGGGATGTCAATCGGAAACTGGTGGAGGGAAGGCGTGTCAGACTGGAGTATGATCAGGAAAAGGTCGATTCACACGGCAGACGCCTGTGCTATCTCTTTTTGCCCGGTGGAGAGATGGTTAATGCGATCATGGTCCGCAGGGGGCTCGCCCATGTGATGTCTATCCGCCCCAACCTTAAATACAGAGGTCTGCTGGTGGACTGCCAGCGAAAGGCGATGACCGAAAGGGCCGGTATCTGGAAGAGGTTTTCTAAGACCGGGGAAATCCGGATCGGAAACAGCAACTCATTCCGGTTTCATCGACCGGACTGTCCATTTGCAAAGAGGATTCTTAAGAAAAATCATATCCGTTTCCCGTCGTCTTTTGAGGCCTTCCGGGAGGGGTATGCCCCCTGCAGGCGGTGCAGGCCCGTTGTAAATGAAGAATTAAGAATGAAGAATCAAGAAACCAACGCCCATTTCATTGACTCACACGGAGACACCCCGAGTGAAACAACACAGAAAAGGTTTCACGGGGCAGGCAAAGAACACAGAGAAAAACAAAAACAATTCATTTTAGGGCCCTATAATAAACCCCTTTGTGGCTTCGTGGCTTTGTGTGAGTCCCGACTGGGCGGGATTGGTTGCGGCGGTTAGGCCGCCTTGGGCGGTGTTGTCGGTTAAAGTTGAATCCTTGTGGCTGCTTCCGGGGCAAATTAAGGATTGGCGCTTGACGATCCGCAGCAGGGTCACTATAACCAACACCAGCACCAGACTCGGGATGAACCCATCGGGGGGTCTTTACGTTCGGTCTTTCAAGAAAAATGGTCAATACAACGAATGTCAGGCGATGGCCTGAAATGAAATCACTGAAAGCCGGCTCGATCACGCTTTCCACCGCCGGGAAGTGGGCATTTTATTTTGTCCTGATAGGGCTTATCGCCGGTCTGGGATCGGTGGTGTTTCAGCTCCTCTGCCAGGTGGGATCTCATTTCCTCATGGATCAGCTGGCCGGCTACCGGCCTCCGGCCCCGGCCGGGGAAGGTCACCTCTTTACGCCCACCCAGACCCCCTTAAACCGGTGGATGCTCTTGTTCCTCCCGGCCCTCGGAGGCATCGTCAGCGGATGGCTCGTCTATACCTTCGCCCCTGAGGCGGAAGGCCACGGCACCGATGCGGCCATCGATGCGTACCACAACAGGGGCGGGTTCATCCGGGGAAGGATCCCGATCCTCAAGACCATCGCATCGGCCATTACCCTGACCTCCGGGGGCTCGGGGGGCCGTGAAGGTCCGATCGCCCAGATCGGGGCCGGGTTTGGCTCCTTCTTGGCCACCCGCTTGAAGCTCTCCGACCGACAGCGCCGGATCATGATGGCGGCAGGCATGGGGGCGGGAGTGGGAAGCATCTTCAGGGCGCCGCTGGCAGGGGCCCTGTTCGCGGCCGAGGTATTGTACCGTGACCCGGAGTTCGAATCCGAGGTGATCATCCCTGCCGGGATTTCCTCGGTGGTGGCATACTGCGTGTTCTGCCTTTTTTTCGGGTGGGGATCGCTGTTCGATACCCACGATTATCTCTTTCGAAATCCACTTGAATTGGGACCTTACACCGTACTGGCCTTTGTATTGGCCGGGGCCGGATTCCTCTATGTCAAGGCCTTTTACGGCGTGAAGCATATCGCCCACTCCATAGAAAGGATACCGAACCACATCAAACCTGCCATCGGGGGCCTGCTGACCGGGGCCATAGGCTTCTTCTTCCCTCAAACCTTGTCTTTCGGATATGGGTTTGCCCAGCTCGCCCTGGATAACCAGCTCCCCACCCTGTTCCTCCTGACGCTGGGGTTCGGAAAAATCCTCACCACGGCCTTCTCCATAGGCTCCGGGGGAAGCGGGGGGGTCTTCGGCCCATCCGTGGTGATCGGTGGGGCATTGGGCGGGGCCGTAGGGAAGATATTCCACCAGATCATGCCGGGCATCGTCACCCATCCCGGCGCCTTCGTGGTGGTGGGGATGGCGGGCTTTTTTGCCGGTGTTTCCAATACGCCCATCTCCACCATCATCTTTGTTAGCGAGATGACCAATTCTTACCACCTCCTCCTGCCCGGCCTTCTGGTCTGTTCACTCTCGTACATGCTCTCCCGCAGGTGGACGATCTTCGAAAACCAGGTTCCTTCCAAGATAAATTCAAACGCCCACAAGGGGGACTTCTTTGTAGATATCCTGGCCGCCATCCGGGTCAGGGAAATGACCGACCAGCTCAGGAAGGTGCGATTGATCCCGGAGAATATGACCCTGAGTGATTTCCGAAAGATTTTCAGTTCGAGCGATCAGCACTACTTTCCGGTAGTGGACAAGGATAATAGGATGACGGGAATATTCTCGATCAATGACATTCGGGGGATAATTTTTGACAAGGAAGTCGGAGAATTGGTCCGGATGAAGGATGTGGCCAACCCCGACATCATCTACGCCACTCCATCCGAAGACCTCAATGAGGTGTTCAAGAAATGCACCATTCGCAATCTTCATCGGGTCCCGGTCGTCAGAGACGATGATCATTCGGTCCTCATCGGGATGCTGGATCGGCGGGAAATGATCCAGTTTTACAATCAGAAGGTCGAGGAGATCAAGGCCGGCCATGACATGGAGGGGGCGGCGTCTGATGGGGATGTGCGTCTGTTAAGGGAGATTACGGTTAAAGAAGCCATGAACCCGTTGCCTGAACCGGTGGGCGTGGATTTAAGGCTCGATCAGCTTAAGACCCTGATCTATGATCGAGGATTCAACAGCTTTCCGGTGGTGAACGCATCAGGAAGGCTTGAGGGAATCCTTTCTCTCTCCGACTTGAAATCGGCATTCACCTTGGGGGATGATACGCTCACCGCCGGCGATATCGCCACCCGCCGTGTGGTAACCGTGACGGGCCGGGAGTCTCTGCTCTCGGCCCTGGCCAAGATTACTGCGGGCGATTTCGCCATCCTTCCCGTGGTGGAGAGGGAGCGGCCCGATGAATTGCTCGGTGTGATCAGCCGCACAGATATCATGAAGGCGATAAACAATGTTATTGTGAAGTGACCCGAAGGATAAGAATGCCTGGGACTAATTCATCGCCTTAAGTCTTGCCTCGGCGATCTTTGCTTCGTTGGACTTGGGAAATTGTTTTATCAGCTTTTTAAGGAGCAGCTTTGAACTGGTCTTGTCGTTTATTTCGTAAAACGCAACGGCCTGTCTCAGGATGGCGTTCGGCACCTTGTTTCCTTTAGGATAGTCCTTTATGACACGCTGGAAGGCCAGGATTGCCTGTTCATACTGCTTCAGACTCATGTAGGATTCGCCCACCCAAAATTGGGCATTGTCGGCCAGATCCGACTTTGAGTATTTCTCAACAAAATTTTTGAACCCGGCAATGGCTTCCTCATATTTTTCTTCTCGATAAAGGGCAAGGTTCACGTCATACAGCCGCTGTTCCGGAGAGCCGTCCGGGGGCTCAACAACCGGCACGGGTGGTCTGAGCTGCGGGACCTGAGGCGCAGGTTCGGGTTCCGGCGCCCTGAAAGGTCTTTGTTCGGTTTCCTGCGCCGGGGCAGGGGCAACCGGTTCGAGGTTAAGATAGGTGTGAAGCCGCCTTACCTCCGTCTCCAACCTTGCCACGCGGTCGTTCAGATCCGAAACGGTCGTTCCCAGATCGTCCTGCGTGGTCGTATCTCTCTCAATGGCACGGTTGACAAGGCGGTTGTTCTCGTCCAACCGGCCTGAGATACTCTGCATATCTTCTCTGATCTTATGGAGTTCGGCGTCTGCCGTTGCCTGCTGTTCACGAACCGACACCAGCTCTTTTGAAACGTCTTGAAGTCTGGTGACCCGTTTATTAAGGGCTACCACCTGATCGTTGAGATACAGAAACTCCTCATCGGTCACACAGGAGGAACCAAAAAGGAGTACGCAGATAATGAGGGCTATTTGCCCCATAAGAGATCGATTCGGAAGATAACTTCGCATTGCCGTCACTCCGGAAATAGTGAAGCCGGCCTCGTTATTCAATTATCGTCAGGCCGTTGAACGGAAAATATCCGTCAGGTGCACCGGGTATTCCTTCTGACGACGTCCGGGCAATCCTGTCCGGCCCCGTGCCGGGTCAGATGCAACAGGTTAGACGAGGGTGATAACAAGGTCGGCTCTTTTATTGTTAAAATCCGCGGAAAACCCACCGATTCCGCCATTACTTATATAGTTTGAATTCGTCTCTTCTGTTCAGGGCCCACGCTTCTTCGTTATTGCGGGGATCAGCAGGCCGCAATTCCCCGTAGCTGATCGTTCCGATCCGTTCACCCGATATCCCCAGGGCCATGAGAAAATCTCTTGCAGACGCAGCCCTTCTCTCGCCCAACGCCAGGTTGTATTCTTCAGTACCCCTGTTGTCGCAATGACCTTCAATCAGGACATAATAAGAGGAGTTATCCCGAAGGAACCCAGCCTTTTTCTTCAGAACACTCTGGGCATCCGGATTCAGATTGGACTTGTCAAAATCAAAATAGATCGCTTCGTTTTGGAACTCATTAACTTTTCTCGCCATTTCAGGCGGCAGCAGCCCTTCCTCGATTTCCGACATTGCTTCCCTGGGCGTCTCTTTCACAACCACCACTTCCTGCTGGCCTTCAACAGGGGGTTGGATTCCTTCGGAGACGTCAATCTGCTTTTTCGCGCAACTTGTCGCAAAAAACAGCAACGCACCAGCGAAAGCCATGAAAATCAAGCCCTTCATCCTCTTTTCCATACGCCTTTCCCTCCTAAGTTTCTTCCCGGTTAAACAAAAATGCGATGTTACGTTTTCGACCGTCTTCACGCCCCCATCCGCATCAACGAACACGGGCAACCGTCTTAAACCAAAAACGGGAAAGCCCCTGCCCGGCCCCCTCGATGGTTGTTCCCTGAAAAGGGAACAGAGGACCGATTTCTGGTCTCGCTTTATAACATTTCCATTTCCTGATTTCAAGGTTTTAGAAGATATTTTTGTTTTCTTGATCGGATTGGGTGTATGGGGGGACCTGCCAAAATCGGCCCACCCATCAATCCCTGGCGTACATGGCGGCAATATTGGAGGTGGAAAACATCATTCCGGGGCCCAGGAGGGCGCAGTCTGATTTCCCTTCATGGAAGTGATTCTCCGCTGGTTCTGGCCATTGGCATTCATGATATAGAGGTGATAAGCGCCCTCCCTGTCCGAGGTGAACATAATGTATCTTCCATCCGGCGACCAGCAGGGCTCTTCATCATTTGCTGCGCTGTTTGTAAGCCTTCTCATTTGGCCCCCACCCGGGTCGATGGTGGCAATGTCAAATTTGCCGTCCGTCATCGAGACAAAGGCGATTCGATTGCGAGACGACCAGGTCGGAGAGGTGTTGTATCGTCCTTCGTAGGTCAACCTCTCCTCCCTTTTGGTGTTAAGGTCCAGAACATAAATCTGCGGCGATCCTGAGCGGTTGGATACGAAGGCCATTTTGTCGCCCTCAGGAGAAAAGGCGGGCGACACATCGATCCCCCAGTGTTGGACAAGCTGTCCCAGGATCTTCCCTTGAAGATTGATGGAGAAAATATCGGGATTTCCCTTATGGCTCATGGTCAGGGCGATTTCCCTCCCGTCGGGGGCCCAGCTCGCCCCGATATTCAGGCCCGACTGTCCGGATAGCCGTTTGACCACCCCGGAGTCCATGTCTTTCAGATAGAGCATGGGCCCGCCTTGTTTATAAGAATTGAATACAAGGTTCTTTCCGTCAGGCGACCATCGGGGGAGAAGCGCGATGCTCTTGTCAACAGTAATCTGTCTTGCGTTATGGCCGTCATAATCAGAGACATAGATCTCCCTCTTTCCCGTAGAATCGCCCACAAAGGCGAGCTTGGTCAGGAAGATGCCTTCATGCCCGGTCAGTTTCAGTATAATCTCGTTCGAAAGCCTGTGCATCAGATGCCGGGCCTGCTTGGTATCTCCCAATGCCCGCTTACCCACGATCTGACGTCCCCAGTACACATCAAACAGCCTGATTTCCACCTCCAGTCGGCTTCCCGTGCAGGTATAGCCCCCCTTCAGCAGGAGTTCCGCCCCGATAACCGACCAGTCCCTGAAGTTGATGGCATCGGACGTCAGGCCCGTCCCCTGTTCACCCAGAAAACCCGCCTTGTCCATGGAGTTGAAATAGCCGCTGAGTTCAAGGTCGTTGGAAATAATCCCGGGGAGTTGGGTGGACAACTCCGCATGATCCTTGTCGCTCCCCAGATCTTTAAAATCCGGGATGGCAATGTTGAACTTGGGAATGGAGGGGGCATTGACATCGATGTATATCCGGCAGAGGCCGACGCCCGGGAAGAAAAAGAAGATCGACAGAATGATCCAGATCTTCAGAAGCGGAAACCCGACGGATTTTACGGCTGCGCGATGCAGTAGATTCGAGCGCATTTTAGCATGGTCCTTCGATAGAGGTTAAAAGGTTCAGGGTCAAGGTTCAAAGGTCCTGAGGTTAGATTCCAGCATGTCGTTCAATTTTGAGACAGCTAATAACGTGTAAATTTCTTCAATTTCCAAATTCCTCAATCCCTCAATTTACAGACTTGTATTAAAACTCCTCTAATTCGCTGAGATCGAATCTAATTTCAATCTCATCCGTGCTTCTCCGGTAACCCTCGGGAAAAGGCGGGAGGGGGTCTGAACGTTCGATCGCCTTCAGGACCGACCCGTCGAACATGGCGCTGGGGGATCGTTTTTCAAACCACGATTTGAGAATGGCCCCATCCTGTCTCACCCTGACCACAACGATTGCCCTGAGGTCCTTCCGCTTCTTGGCATCCATTAGGGCCACAGGATAAGACCAGTTGCTCTTGATCTGCTCTTCCACTGCCAACTGGTACATCCGTATGGTAATGCCGGCCTCCGGGCCGCCCTCTCCGCCTGAGACCTTTTCATCCGTCCCTCGGGAACGGGTCTCGATCCGGGAAATGGCGCTTGCAAGATGGTCGGGTTTTTCGGTTTTGACCTTTTTTTCGATCTTTGAAATAGCCCCTTCGATGAGTTTGGAAGGGGAGACCTTGGGCGGGGGCGGTTTTTGGGGTTTCTTTTTTTCTTCCTTCTTGCGCTCCACCACCCGTTTTCCGATGACGACCTCTTTTGCTTTTTGGACCGGCGGGGTAATTCTCCGGGCCGTGGGGACGGTCTTCGCGCCGGTGATCTCCTTCCCTTCCTTTTCGACCGACGCCGTTGTCGCTGCGGATCGGCTCTGGGAGGGCATCTCCACCAGGTTCACCTCATAAATCGGTGCCCCGCTGATTCTCCGGGTGGGCATGGATTCAGGCACAAAAAAGATCAGGGAGAAGAGGAGGGCATGGAAAAGGAGAGATACCACCACGCCCCGGCGCAAACTCTGCCCATCCTGACTTCCGGGCACTGGTTTACCATACAAGCCTTTCATCTGAATCAATCCAGGGGTTCCGTGACCATTCCCAGTTTGTCGATCCCGGCCTTCTTGACCCTAGCGATCACATCGATCACAAAACCGTAGGGAACGTCCTTGTCCGCCCTTAGCAGGATCTCCTTTTCCCTCCGGTTCTGAAAAATCTTTTGGATCTTCAGTTCCAGACTGTCTAAAGGAACAGCGTGGTTCTCCAAAAAAACCTCACCTTTCTTGTTGACCGTCACCATCAGAGGCTCATCCTGGCTCTTGATATTTTTTGCCGTGGTTTTCGGCAGATTGACATCCACCCCCTGGATCATCATCGGGGCGGCCACCATGAAGATAATGAGGAGCACCAGCATGACGTCCACCAATGGCGTGACGTTGATGTCCGACATAAATCGCTTATTGTTTCTTCCAAAACTCATCGCGGTCTCAAGGGAGTGTTTTGTGCTGCGAAACCTGCCTGACGGACTGTCTTCCCACCATGCTTAAAAAATCGGTGGTAAAAATATCCATCTCCGCCTGGAGTACCAGCACCTTCTGGTTAAAGTAATTGAATGCCACCACTGCGGGAATGGCCGCGGCCAGACCGGCGGCTGTGGCAATAAGGGCCTCGGATATTCCGGGGGCCACCACTGCCAGATTGGCCGAACCCTTGAGGCCGATCCCCCGAAATGATTCCATGATCCCCCAGACCGTTCCGAAAAGCCCGATAAAGGGGGTGGTATTGCCGGTTGTGGCCAAAAAGCTCAGGGACCGCTCCAGTTTCTTGTTCTGATCGATCGAGGCCTTTCTGAGAGACCGCTCCAGATTGTCCATCAGGGCCTGCCGTGTTCGCGACGCCCCATCCCTGGCGACCGATCCATCGTCCTTCAGACGATCGGCCCGGGCATAACCCGGGTCTGTAGAGGACGCCTGAAGTTTGCTGAATCGGCTGAATTCGGCATACCCGGCCCTGAAGAGACACGCCACCGGACTGTCTTTCAGGATCTCGCTTTCCGTATAGACCTTTTTGAGGTCCCTGCTCTCCCAAAAAAGCTCCAGAAAAGTGCCGGTTTCAGCCTTGGCCCTTCCCAACCGTCTGTATTTCGTAAAAATGATGGCCCATGAAACCACCGAAAACAAAAAGAGAAGCAGCAATACAAACTTTACCATCGGCCCTGCTTGGAGCATCATCTGAATAATATCGTTGCTAAAGGCGCTTTCAACTGAAATACCGGCAGGGATCAGGCCCGCAATAGGGATGTGGAGCATGGAATTTCCTCAAGAAAGTATTAGATCATCATTGTTAAAAAAAAATATGAGTTCTCTTTTTACAGGGATTGCTGTCAAGTTTCAAGTGAAATGAAAGGACCTCAGACGATGAACGTTCTTGGAACAACCGGGCGGATCATGGGACGGGACAGCCTGCTCCCGGGGCGAGGTCAAAATTGTCTATTAAAAAATCGGCCAGGCCTTTAATATCATCCAATGAAAATCGGGGCACCCCCAGGTCGACTTCCGTGTCTGTGACGAGTCCGATAAGATGATCATCGCCTTTGCAAAGGGGTTCATCCCGAAGACCGGCCCGGAAGATTTCCACCTTTGGCTTGTCCCCCTGTTTATACCCTTCGGTGAAGACAATGTCCACATTCCCGAAGAATTGTTTCAGCTCGTTCGGGTCGTGGTCGTGATCCACATCCATGACCACGCCTATCTGATAAGGGGATGAAATAATGGTGGTCACGGCCCCGGCCTGCTTGTGCCGCCAACTGTCCTTCCCCGGCGTATCCATCTCAAAACCGTGAACATCATGCTTGATGGTCCCGACCCGGGTTCCCCGGGCCGCCAGTTCGCGGATCAGCTTTTCCAAAAGAGTGGTCTTGCCCGCTCCTGAGAATCCCACGATGGAGACAAGGGCCGGTCCTGTCAATGCCTTCACTCCTTTTCTCCTCCATCGGCCGGCCAGTTGCCGCCGAATATCCTGCCAAAGCACCTGTTGTCTTCCTCGAGGCACGCCTCCTTCAAACGGCGGTACTTTTCCAGAAGCTCTTTTCCTTCTTTAGTGAGCCGGCTCCCCATCTTCCTGTCTGCGTGGACGATGCTCAGGCTCAGATACTCTTCAGTCACCTTGATTTTGCTCCAGACGCCCTTGTATGACATCTTCATGAGCTTGGCGGTCTGGTTGATGGAGCCGGTTTTTTCAATGGTCTCTAATATTTCCTTCCTTCCCTCCCCCATGATGATACGATCCTGATCATCCACAATCCACTGCCTCGATTTGAGCCTCAGTTGCGGCATGTCAATTCTCCTCCACCTCTGCAAAGAGTTCCCCGCTTTTTGAGGGATCATAGCCCCCTAAGGACAGGATTCGTTCTCGAAAATGGCCGGAGCGCACCGTATTGAGCACTGCCTGGATCGCGGGCTGGTCCAACAGAAGGCTCGGGATCAGCAGGTCGTACTGCTCCCGTGCAATGGGAACGAACTCCAGTTCCAGGGCCCGGGCCGCGGCATAGATCCCCATTCCGCAGTCAGCGGCCCCGCTCAGGACATCCACGGCCACGGCCATATGGGTAAACTCCTCATGGTCGTATCCTCTGATGGCATCCGGGGCGATCCCCGCCTGTTTCAGGTGATAATCCAGAAGGACGCGCGTCCCCGACCCTCCCTGGCGATTGACAAAGGCGATATCGGGACGGGTCAAATCCCGAATCCCCTGGATGCCCTTTGGGTTTCCCCTGGCAACGATCAGGCCCTGATCTCTGAGGGTCAGGTGAAACACGGCGATCTTCAGCCCTTTGACGTATCGCCGGATGTAGGAGATGTTGTATTCACCGGTTTCCGTGTCCAGGAGATGCGAACCCGCCATATGACAGGTCCCTTTTCTGAGGGCCAGCAAGCCTCCCAGGCTCCCCACATTGCCCGATGAAATCCGGATATTGCGTCCCCCCCTCCGGACCTCGTCGCCCAAGATGTCGATGGCGATATCGTGGCTGCCGATGACGACGATCGTCTGGTTCAGCGCCGCCTCCGGGACGAGGAGTTCCGCCTCTATTTCCTGATCCTGGGTGATTCCCTCTGAAAGTTGAGGGATGCGAAGGATCCCTTCCGCCCGTGTCAGGGTGGTGATTGACCCTGCGGCCCTGGCCAGGGGCGTGGCCACATAGCGATCGCCCACCTTTCCGATGTTGACGCGCAGGAACTCTTCTATCCCCAGCTTGGACGGGATGTCCCGGGTCGGTCGAACCTTCACGGTCTCCGTCTTTGGGAGGGGATACCCTTGAAGGTTGTGGAGGAGGGGCCTGACAAATTGATCAAAGGAGAGTGCGGCTGAAACGGCATAGCCGGGATTCCCCACCACCGGTTTCCCCTTTACCTCGGCCAGAATTGTGGGCTTGCCGGGCATCATGGCCACCCCGTGAACCAGGATCTCGCCGATCTCGCCCACCATGTGCACCGTATAGTCCCTGCTCCCTGCCGAGGAGCCGGCATTGATGATCACCACATCTGCATCGGAATCGACTGCCCGGGTCACGGCGGCCCGGATCTCTTCCTCGGCATCCGGTATGATATCATACAGGACAGGTATCCCATTGCACTCACGGACGAGGGCCGCAAGCACCAGCGAATTGTATTCAATAATCCGGCCCTGTTTCAGGATGGTCCCCGCCTCTATTTCGGTGTGACGCACAAGTTCCGAACCGGTCGGGATAATGGCCACCCGGGGTTTCCGCCAAACCCTCACTGAAAACACCCCGCCGCTGATGAGCGCTCCCACGTCATAGGGCCGGATCCGGTGGTTCTGAGGAAAAAGCAGCTGGGTGGCCACCAAATCCTCCCCCACCTTGCGCACATGCTGCCAGGGATAGGCCGGGCCGCGGATCTCTAACCGGCGGTCATCCACCTGGTGGACATTCTCCACCATGATCACGGCATCGAAGGGCTTCGGGAGCGGTTGGCCGGTATTGACCCAGACCGCGCTTCGGCCCAATTCAAGGGTCCTTGGAAGCCGTTCGGTGGTTCCATAGGTCTCCTCCGCCTTCACGGCAATGCCGTCCATGGCCGAGGCGTGGTAGGACGGGGCCGAGCGCCTGGCAAAGATGGGTTCCGCAGTCACACGACCCGAACTGTCCTGGCTGTCGATGGATTCGATACCGGTCCTCAGACCGGGATCGAACCGGGAAAAGAAAATTTTCTTGGCCTCTTCAAGCGATTTCATGGAAAGGTAGACCTGTCGCTTCATCGGAGGCCGCCTTCTGCATAATCAAAAAGCATCACTTTCACCTTTTCTCCCTGGTACAGACCCTCGGTGTTCATATCGATCCGGATCAGACCGTCTGCATCCACCAGGGTTGAAATAAGACCTGATTTTCCAAAAATCGGCAAGGCCATGAGGCCGGTCTCTGTTTCAATCAGTTTTGCCCGGACATAGTCTTCCCTCCCGTTGGCAGACGGGATGTTCCGGCTCAACTCGGCCTCCACATCCGCGCCCCAGGATCTCGGCAGTCCGGTATATCCGGAGAGTCTCGAAATGATCCGCGTCATGAAGACCCCCGCCACCACCAGGGTCGATGTGACATGTCCCGGCAGACCGATGACCGTTTTCGTCCCTGACCTGCCGATGATGGTGGGTTTGCCGGGACTGATGGAGATGCCGTGGACCAGCAGTTCAAAATCCGGCAAGGACTCAAAGGCCTTCAAGGTCAGATCCCGGGTCCCGACGGAACTGCCGCCGGATATCCAAATCGAATCTGCCTGGGCAAGGGCCTTTTCCATCGTCCCCTTGAGGGCGCCAAAGTCATCCGGACAAAGCCCCATTAGGAGCGGGTCGGCCCCGGCCTTCCGGCACAGGGCGGCCAGCGTATATTGATTGATGTCTCTCACCTGTCCGGGTAGAGGGACCTGCGTTATCGGAACGATCTCGTCGCCCGTGGAGATGATGGCAATGCGCGGTTTCCGAAAGACCGGAACCTCGGCGATGCCGAACCCTGCCATAACCCCCACGTCCTGGGGCCGCAGACGGTGCCCTTTCTTTAAAAATACCGCGCCCCGGCTGAAGTCGTCTGCAGGCCCGATAATATTTTCCAGGGGGGACACAGTACGGCCCACCTCGATGGTGTCTTCATCCAGGCGGTGGCAATATTCCTTCATCACCACGCTGTCGGCCCCTTCCGGGAGCATGCCGCCGGTGGGGATCTTTGCGGCCTGACCCTCTTTCACAATCAGCCCGGCCGCCTTCCCCATAAACACCTCCCCGGTCACCTGGAACAATGCCGGAAGCCCTTCACTGGCCCCGAAGGTGCCCTTGGCCTTAACCGCATAGCCGTCCATGGTGGACCTGAAAAAGCCGGGGAGATCTTCGGGCGCTGTCATGTCCCTGTTCAACACGCGGTCCAATGCATCTATTAAAGGGATGGTCTCCTCGCCTGCAGGACGTATTAACCGGTCGATGATCTCAAAGACCTCATCCGGCCGCTTTACTTCGAAAAATGATTCCATGTGCAGATCAGGACTTATTGCGTTTATAGAGTTTATTGGGTTATTGGGCCAATAGAGGTTTTGGAGTCTGTTCTGTCCGATGGTTCCAGGCCCCCGCCCTATGATTGCCACCCCAAATTTGGAGGCAGTGGGGGACGCCACCGCCTCCGGTCCAGAATGTGTCACAAATGACATATGACTGCAACAACAAAATGCGAAAATATCGATCCGCTGATACGCTGATGGTCCACGGGCTCAACAGGTTACAGGCTCACGTGAAAAGAATCGCGGAAATTCTGGGAATCAGGGGCGGGGCAAAGGGTCGGAAAGGGTCAGAAGAAATGATCCGTCCGGCTCCCGGACCACCTTCAGACCGAACATGGCGATGGTCTGGGTAAGAGGACGGCCAAAGATCAGGTCCAGCTCATCCGGGTCAATTCCCAGGTTTGTATGGGTTAGGGATCTTATATCGTGGTCAAATTTTAAAATAGCAAGGATTTTCTCGACTGCTGTCTCGCCCATTGTTTCGATGTCCCGCACATCTCGCTCCAACCGGGGATATTCACATCTCTCTTCATGGGCTTTTATGAGCCGCAGCAGATTTCCGTCCTGAACAACGTCCCTTCTGTCCGCCTTGGGTTCTCCGTAAACCCTCATGAATTCCGTTTCATCCCAACATTTCATGGCCGCGCACTGGGTGGGCCGGTATTCGTATATGGTACACCGTTTCCCCGGATCGTCATAGAAGATGCACCCCCCGATCCCCTCCCTTTCTCTGATCTTGATGATCTCGTTTTCAGTTTTCTTCAACCCGCCCCCAATATTATCCCGGACCAGTTCGCCCCGGCGCAGCGTGTAGAGGTCGGATCGTTTGACAGGGCCTTTTATAATACCGGGGATATCGCTGACCTGAAGGGAGGGGCTTGAGCGGCGGCAGCACTCACCGCATCCAATGCACTCGGTCCGGTGGTCACTGCCGGGGATGGGGGTCATGGGTTCTATATCCAAAGAAAAAATGAACTAACGTGGCTGAAATTTAAAATGCCTGAAGCTTGAACAGCACCAACGCACTGGGATCTTCCATCAGCCATGTGCTCGAACGTGGAAACCACGATTAGCGAGCATCCGGCAACCAGTATCCGGCATCTATTTCAATCCGGCGACGGCCTGGGCCACGTTATAGCAGAAGTCGCCGATCTTTTCAAAGGCCGTGAGCATATCCACCAGAATAAGCCCCGGATCAACGGTGCAGGCCCCGCTCTGGAGGCGCATGATATAATTCCCTCTCATCTCTTCCCGCATGCGGTCGATGGAATCTTCCAATTTCTGAGCATGGGGCATGATCCCTTTGTCTTCCCGGCGGATAGCGCTGACCACCAGGGTCAAAAATCTCCCCACCTCCTCAGAAATTACCGCATAGTCGTGGAGTCCCCCTTCAGAAAGGCGGAGATCGTGTTGGAGGAGTTCTTCTATGAGTTCAGCGATGTTTTCAACCCCATCGCCGGCCCTCTCCAGGTTGTTGGCCATCCGCATCAGAGAGGCGACCTCCCTTGATTCTTCTTTGCTGATCGGCTTTTGCATCACCTGAACCAGAAATTGAATAATCTCCCTCTGAAGGTTGTCAATGGTGTCCTCCCGCTTCCGCCACTGAATCAGGTCCTCCAGTTTGCCCTTGGTGAGGGAATGGACGACGTCGTCATACATCTGCACGACCGCCTCTCCCATTCTGACGATCTCGGCCCTTGCCTGGCTGATGGCCACATCGGGGGTATCGATATATTTGGAATCGATGTATTTGATGTGGTGGAGTTCCTCCAGCTCTCTTGCCTCCTTTTTGTGGGGGGTCAACCAGATGGCCGCCTTCACCAGATAAGGGAGAAAAACAAGGAAGACCATGGCGTTGATTACGTTGAAACCGGTGTGGGCATTGGCGATATACCGGGCAACATTAGGATATTCGCCGTTTACGACAAGATCCGGTGGACCGCTATCCAGGACTATGGAGGTGAACCACACAATGAGTTTCACGAACAGCGGAAAGAATATCAGAATGAGGAGGACGCCGATCACATTAAAGAGGGTATGGGCCCTGGCCGTCCGGTGTGCATTGAGGGTGGCCCCGATGCACGCAAGTTCCGCCGTAATGGTCGTCCCGATGTTATCCCCCAGGATCAAGGCCACACACGCCTCCAAATTCAACAGCCCCTGGCTCGCGAGGGCCATGGTAATCCCGACCGTAGCGCTGGAACTCTGCAGGATCATGGTCAGAACGGTTCCCACGATCACGCATAACAGGATGCTGCCCATATGGTCGGCATTGAACCGGGTAAACAGGGCAATGAAGTCAGAGTTCTGCTTCAAAGGGGCAAACCCGGCCTGCATGGTGGAAAGCCCGAAAAACACCAGGCCGAAGCCCAACAGAACGTCTCCCACATAGACCCGTTTTCCCCTGCCCACAAAGAACTTCAGAAGCACACCACAGGCAATGGCTGGGAGTGCATAGGCGGTGATCTTGAACGCGATCAACTGGGCCGTTATCGTGGTTCCGATGTTGGCCCCCAGTATCACCCCGATGGCCTGAACAAAGGTCATGAGCCCGGCATCCACAAAGCTGACCAGCATCACTGTTGTGGCGCTGGAACTCTGGACAATGCTGGTGACCATGGCCCCCACGCCGCATCCGATCAGGCGGTTGTTGGAAACCATGGCCAGGATCCGGCGCAACTTGTTCCCGGCGACCTTTTGAAGCCCATCGGACATAATTTTCATGCCGAACAGGAAAAGTCCGAGACCGCCGAGAGACTGAAAGATGATCATCTTCATGATTCAATAACCCTTTGTGAGGCTGAAATCCCTTCCTTTGCGGTGATTCAAAAAAAAGGGCCATTCTGAATTCATCAGAATGGCCTTTTTTAGCACGCAAGACCTCTTCGGTCAATGGCGATCTGACCCCATCAGCCCACCTTGAGGACCATGGCCCCGCCGGTGTCTCCGGCCGCACACCCTGTCCAGAGCAGATAACCGCCGCCTTTCATGGCTGTTTCTTCCACCCCTTCAATAATGAGCCGGCCTGCGGTCGGACCCTGGGGATGCCCGTATATCATGGAACAACCATAATTGTTAAACCCGAGATCGTCTGTTCCTTCAGCCTTGATTCCCATCTGCTGAGAAAAGTAGATGTCGTTGACAATAAACGGGTTATGGGTTTTGATGATCTTCATGTCTGTGATCTTGAGCCCCGCCTGCTCAAGGGCCATCTTTGTCGCAGGAACCGGGGCAGCGGCCATGTAACCCGGCTTGGTCCTTGAAAAGCCGTAGGATATAATCTGAACCGGCACGGATGGATCGGCGCTCAGTTCCCTGGCCTTTTCCTCTGTGGTGACCACCAGCCCGCAGTTGCCGTCGGCCGGATAGGTCTGGGCACCAAAAGAAAGCACGCCGCCCGGAATCACCGGTTTGAGACCGGCCAGACCTTCCACCGTACATGGGGTCACCCCTTCGTCCTCTTCCACCAGTTTGGTCTTCTTCTTGGAGATCCGTACCTCGGCCGGAAACATATATCGTTTCTGAAAGGCCCGATCGTTCGCCAGGGCATCCAGATACTGTTCGTAGCGCCTTACTGCCAAGGCATCGCACTCCTCTTTGGTGATATTGCCCTCTTTGGCAACATTTTCAGCGGTCTCGATCATCTTGAGTCCCACATTGGGATCCCCGTTAAAATTGTCCATAAGCCAGTTTTCAGAGATTACCTCGCCTCCCGGACCCATCGGATTGGGCCAAACCGTATGGGGACCGTTGGAGCAGCGATCTGTCATGAGCGTGTAGCAGGTCTTGTAAAGGCCGGTTTCCACGCCCATGGCGGCCTGGTAGATGCAAGTGGTGGACGTGGTGCATGCCTGGCTGAGGTAAACACCGGGAATTCTCCCTGCGCCGATCAGGGCGGCGGCCCAGGGGCTGGAATAAAACTGGTGGTGCTGGCTCACCGTCATCCCCAGGATGAGATAGTCGATCATCCCCGGGTCCCAGTTCTTTTGTGCCAGCCATTTCTGGGTTGTCGTGGCTCCCAGAACGATCGCATTTTCATTCGCCATGCTCCCCTGCCATCTGCTGAAAGGGGTTGAATAATACCCCTTGTAAGGGATAAATGCCTTTGTCAACATAGTTATTAATCCTCCGGTAAAAAATGACTAAAGTGTTAAGTGACCAAAGTTTTAAAGTGCCTCACCCGGATGAACCGGAATTGTTAATTTAGGGATTCAGGGATTGAACCATCCAGAATCCAGTTTCAAATCTCAAATCTCAAGTTTCAAATCTCAAATCTCTAATTCTCACTCCCCCCACTTGCCGTATTTTTCCCTCAAAATCCGATGAAGGATCTTGCCGGTAGGGGTCCTCGGCATCTGTTCATCTGTCACAAAATCGATGCTCTTGGGCCGCTTGAACCCGGCAATCTTACCGCGGGTGAAGTCCATTATTTCCTTGGCCAGTTCCTCGTTTTCCTCGTACCCTTCATGGAGCACCACGATCGCCTTAATGGACTCGCCCCACTTTTCATCCGGCACACCGATCACGGCGATGTCCTTGACCGCCTCGTGGGCGCCCACAGCGCTTTCCACCTCTGAGGGGTACACGTTCTCACCGCCTGTGATGATCATATTGGCCTTCCGGTCTACCAGAGTGTAATACCCGTCCTCATCCCGTCTCACCATGTCCCCTGCTGACGACCATTCCCCGTCAAACGCCTCTTTGGACTTTTCGGGTTCCTTCAGATATTGTTTGAAGAGCATGGGGGTCCGGTAGAAGAGTTCTCCCACCTCGCCGTCCGGGACCTCGTTCCTGTTTTCGTCGAGGATGCGGATCCGGTCGATGCCGAATATCTCCTTTCCGATGGAGCCCAGCTTCTTGAACTGGTCTTCGGGCCGGAGCAGGGTCACCAGCCCCCCTTCGGTGCTCCCGTAGGCCTCCCACAGTTCCGCGTTCTTGAAATAGTCCATGATGGCCAGTTTAAGATCTTTCCGGGCGGGCGCAGAGGAGATAAGAAGCTGCCGGATCGAGGATACGTCGATGCTCTTTTTAACCTCATCCGGCAGGGAGAGCAACATAATGTAATGGGTGGGAACCAGGGAGGTGTAGGTGATCTTGTACTCGTCGATGGTCCTCAGGAGGTCCTCGGGATCGAAACTGACCATATTGTAAACAAATACCGGGGCCGTGACCAGGGTGTAGGGGAAGGAATAAAAGATGGAATTGATATGGCACATCGGCATGACCAGCATGACCTTGTCTGTGGGACGAACTCCCATGTTGATATTATTCAGATAATATTGCGCCACGGTGCTTTCATGGGTCCGCATAACCCCCTTGGGCCGGCCGGTGGTGCCGGAGGTATACATAATCACCCAGAAATCGGCGGCATCCACCATTACATCGGGTTCTTCGGAAGAAGACTTGGCCAGCAGATCTTCATAGCCTACGTAGCCCTCCGGCACGGGACCATCGCCCAAATAGATATAGTTCCCTTCAGGGATCGGCAGCTTGTCCTTGACGCTGTTGATGAGGTCCACAAAAGGGGCCTCCACCACCATGGCCTTGCACTCCGAATGGTTGGTGATATAATCGATATCCGGGCCGGCCAGCCTGAACATGATCGGCACAACGATCTGTCCTCCCTTGGCACAGCCTGCATAAATATCCATCCATTCCCCACGGTTGTAAGCGATTACGGCAAAGGTATCCTTCTGCCCCACGCCAAGACCCTTGAGCCCGTTGGCAAAGCGACATGACCGGTCATTCCACTCCTTGAAGGTGAATTCCTGATTCTTATCCTGCCATCCCAGCTTGTCCGGATAGTTGATGGCATTCATCTTCACCATCGTGCCCGCATGCATCCATTTGCTGACGTTCATTTTAAGCCCTCCCTCATTGCTTTATTAATTTAGTCCCGGAATTTAATATAACTTTTTATAAATCACAAATCTTTTGGTAGGTATTGTCAGTATCATGGATCCGGAACATCGGAATTATGTAATGCCGGCAGGAAAGCCCGGATCCGGCAAGAGGCCTGACCATGTCTAATGCCCCGCGTCCTCTTTCCCCCATTATTCCGGTATTCCAAAATTCCAACCGGGGCAAAGCCCCAAAGTCCCACGCATCATGCCCTCACCGGTTCGCTGCTTCCATGGCAAAGAGCGCAGCACCCACGGCTCCGGTCAATTGGGGATGTTCCGGAACCAGGACCTCCCGGGACGTGATCTCTTTCACCATATCCACCAGATAGGGGTTATGGGCCACCACCCCCCCTGTCATGGCCACCCGGTCCGTCAAGGAATCCATTTCCAGCACCCGCTTGATCACCGAATAAAAAAGGCCCTTTACGATATCCGGAACCTTTTTTCCCTGGCGGATCTTCTCCAGCACCTCGGTTCCCGAAAAGACCGTGCAATAGCTTCCCAGTTCCACCATCTCCGTGGATTGACGGGCCAGGGCATCCATATCTTCCAGGGGGATGTCCAGACGGGCGGACATCTCTTCCAGAAAGGCCCCGGTCCCTGCCGCGCATTTCCGGTTCATTTTGAAGTTGATCCGTCTACCCTGATCGTCGATCTTGATGACCTTGTTGTCCTGACCGCCGATGTCGATAATGGTCATGGCCATGGGAAAATAATGGTAACACCCCTTGGCGTGGCAACCGATCTCCGTCTTGGTCTCGCTGCTGAAGGCCACGTTCTTGCGTCCGTAGCCCGTGGAGATGCAGTATCGAATAGCCTCTCTGGACACGCCGGCCATTAAAAGTGCCGCATCCAGACAGAGCTCAGACGTGCCGGAGAAGTCGGTGCCTGATTTCCTGACACAATGGCCGATGAGGTTCGCCTCTCTATCCAGAATCGCCACCTTGGTGCGGGAGGCCCCCACATCCACACCTGCGAATACCCCTTCACTGCTGTTGGTCATGACCCATTCGCACCCGATTCCCTACCCGGACGACCCGGAACCAAAAAATAGTCTCACACGGAGATAAAGAGACACGGAGATTTTTTAACTGAATGGTCCTGTTGTCTATTTTTCGCTCCCTGCTCCTTGCCCCCTGCTCCCTGCCCCTTCCCCATCACTCCTCCAACTGCTCGATAAAGGCCTCGATATTGGTCTTGGTCTGCTCCTCGGAATAGCACCGCAGATCGCACAGGTCCCCGTTGATGGTGAGGACCGGAATGCCCAGTTTTTTGCTGAGCCTTTCGGGCATGCCGTACCGGTTGTTGGAGTTGTTGGGACAGGTCTTGGCGTCGTGAAAGACGATCCCGTCAAACCTGAACTTCTCGAAACACTCCGAAATGTACTTCTCTTTGAAGGGTTCGTCCCTCACGATGAAGAGTTCGGTGTATGCCTCGGCCATGCTCTCAAACGGCCTCGCAGGGTCCAGCTGGTCAAATATCCAGCTGTTGCAGTAGGTGGACGCCACCACACAGGCCTTGAGAGAAGAAAACTGCTCGGACAGGGGTCTGAGTTTGCCCCAGATCGGCATCCCTTCCCAGTAGAGACGGTGCCTCTCTCCCTCCACCGCTGCCACGCCGTCCTTGACCCTTTGTTTCAATTCCGGCAGGAGGAGTTCATAATATTCCATCCCCTCCCTGGTGCCCCGCGCCACCACGGCCGGCCCCATGTGGATGGTTGCATCAAAAAAGGTCCACGGAGAAGGAATGGCCGCGGCCGTCTCGAGACAGGCCCGCCAGAGTTCGGAGGTGCGTCTTGAATATCCGACCGCCTCCTTGAAACGATCCATATCGAATTTTTCGCCGCTCACCGCCTCCAGGGCAGGGACCAGTTCCTCTATCTGCGCCGCGATATCCTTGATCTGGATGGGCTCGATATCACCGATATCCCTATGGGTATGCACCCCGACCAGCGGCACATTGAGTTCCCGCGAATACCAGGCAAACCAGTCCTGAACGTCCCTGCACTGGTTGGTATTGAAGACGAGCACGTCCGGCCGGGGGACCGATTCGATGTTATACGCCATTGTGAGGGGGGTCTTCTTCTGGAGGTACGACCCGATGTCGCAGGTCAGATACGAGCAGATGTCAGGGGAGTACCCGAGGGCATTGGCATAGGGGATCAGGTCGGTGGCCATGCGGGTCGCCCCCAGCATGGCCCCGTGATTTTCCGGAAAATAGACCAGAAAGCCCATGCCCCGAAGGAGTTCGGCAGGTCCCACGCTGGTACACCATGCGATCTTCCTGGAACCGGTCTTGACCGCCTCGTCCATTTCGTAGAAATGATCGGCCATGATCTTTTTGCAGACCCTGGTCGCTTCAATCTTTTTTCGTGTTACTTTTTTTTCTTCAGTCATCTCATTCCCCGTTTTAACTCCAACGTCCCAAGGCGGCCTGACGGCCGCAACCAAACAGGTTTCACTCAAGTCCCAGAGGACGCCCGTGGGGGTCTCTGCCCAAGAGCTGCAATAAAATGCGATCGTAGCGTTCGGCGGCCGCCCCCGGGCTCCGAATAATGTTTACGGAAAGGCAGCAAGGACATACCGTCCCATGAAAGACTGTTCTTGGGGCTGGAACAGACTGTATTGTAAAGCCCTGCTGCCGTCCCCAGGAGCTGTATTCGGTTT
>JAIPDI010000062.1 GCA_021737785.1 Deltaproteobacteria bacterium | reverse complement strand
ACCCATATCCAGAGCAAATTGGCCGACGCATGGTGCAAGGAGGTGGAAAAGCGGACGAACGGTCAGGTTCAAATCAGCTATTACCCCGGACAAACCCTCACCAAGGCCGCGCAGTGTTACGACGGCGTGGTCGAAGGACTTTCCGACATCGGCTTTTCCATCCTTCAATATACGCCGGGGCGGTTTCCATTGATGGACGTCATCAATCTTCCCATCGGGATACCCAGCGGGGAGGTGGCTACGGCCGTCATCAATGAGGTCAATGACAAATTCCAACCTAAAGAATTGAGCGACACCAAGGTCATGTATCTCCACAGCCATGGACCGGGATTCATCCACACCAAGGACAAACCCATTATTAAGATGGAAGACCTCAAAGGGATCAAGATCCGCTCTCACGGTCCCACCGCTGAAATGATCAAGTGCCTGGGGGGAACCCCGGTGGCGCTTCCCATGCCCGAGCTATACCAATCCCTTCAGAAGGGCGTGGTGCAGGGAGGTGTGTTCCCCCTCGAGTCCAACAAGGGGTGGCGTCTCGCCGAGGTGACCAAATATGTGTCCGCCTGTTTCTCCACCGGATACGGCCTGGGATTTTTTGTGGTCATGAACAAGGACAAATGGGAGAAGCTTCCCGCTGATGTGAAGAAGACCATCGAAGAAATCAATCAGGAATGGATCATCAAGCACGGTCAGGCATGGGACGACAGCGATTTCAATGGGGTCCAGTTCCTGCTGGAGAAGGGGAACACTATGAACGGCATCGATCCCAAGGAGGCGCAAAGGAGAGAGGAAGCGGTTCAACCGGTTATGGCCACCTATGAAAAAGATGTGTCAGCCAAGGGTCTCCCCGGCAAAGAGGTGCTTGATTTTGTCAAGCAGCGCCTCGACGACGCGGCCCAGGGCAAATTCACCAGTAAGTACGTCGCGGGAGGCAAATAGGCCGCAATTTCTCATGGGGCCGGGATCCATGATGCCGGCCCCCTTTTAATAAAAGGATATGGACAGATGAAGGCCTTGGACTGGCTGTCGGATATCTTGAAAAAGGGAGGGAGCTTCTTTTTGGTGGGGATGATGGCCCTCACCTGCGCAGACGTGATCGGAAGGATGTTTGGCTACCCGATCCTGGGCGCCGTGGAACTGGTGATGGCCATGACCACCTTGGCCATCGGCATGGGACTTCCCTTCACCCATAGGAGCAGAGGACATGTGGGCGTGGAAATCCTGATCCGGCTTTTCTCAGCGCGGACACAGACCATTATCGAACTCTGTACCAGCACCCTCAGTTTTCTCCTTTTTGCGATTGTTACCTGGCGCATGTTTGTTTATGCCCGCACCCTGCAAAACACGGGAGAAGAGACGGTGAATCTGGCCCTCCCCCTGTTCATCTTTATCTATGCCCTATCCTTTTGTCTGATTATCTTCACCCTGACCATCTTCCGGGATATCCTCGCCAACATTCAAAAACTGAGGGCGCGATGAATCCAACGCTTCTGGGAATTCTCGGGATCCTCATCATGGTGATCATCTTTCTCTCCAGGATGCCCGTCGCCTATGTCATGGCCATGATCGGTTATCTCGGATTCAGCATTATGATTTCCACAAAAGGCGGGTTGAACCTCCTTTCGAGAGACATCTACGAGGTCTTTTCCTCCTACGGCCTTACCACCATCCCTCTCTTTGTCCTGATGGGACAGTTGGCCTTTAACAGCGGCATCAGCAGCCGGCTATACGATACGGCCAACAAATACCTCGGAAGCACCCGGGGCGGACTCGCCATGGCCACGGTCGCGGCCTGCACGGGTTTCGGGGCCGTATGCGGATCGAGCCCGGCCACCGCGGCTACCATGGCCACGGTGGGGCTTCCCGAGATGAAGCGATTCAATTATGCCGATGAACTGGCCACCGGTGCGGTGGCATCGGGCGGGGGCCTGGGGATGATCATGCCCCCCAGCGTGGTCCTGATCGTATACGGGGTCCTGACCGAACAGTCTATCGGTAAACTCTTTGTGGCCGGAATCATACCGGCCTTCCTCGTGACCCTCCTCTTTATCATCAGCATCTTCATATGGTGCTCCCGGAATCCGGAGCAGGGTCCCAGGGGGAAACGATATTCCTGGAAGGAAAGGATCAAATCCCTCACCAAGCTGGGTGAGACTATGATCATATTCGTCCTGGTGATGGGAGGGCTCTTTTCCGGGCTCTTTACCCCTACAGAGGCTGCGGCAGTGGGCGCCTTCGGTGTCCTGCTGGTCTCCATCCTGAGACGTCAGCTGACCTGGGCAAGTTTTGTCGACTCCCTCTACGAGACCCTCAAGACATCCTGCATGGTCATGATGCTCATCGCGGGCGCCACCATCTTTGGAAAATTTTTTGCGGTAACCCGGATCCCTTTTGAGATTGCCACCTGGGTAGGGGGACTGGACCTTCCCTCATACGCCGTCATGGCCATCATTATCCTGATCTACTTCTTGGGGGGCTGCTTCATGGACGCCCTCGCCTTTGTCATGCTCACTATCCCCATCTTTTTTCCTGTGGTTTCCAGCCTCGGTTACGATCCCATCTGGTTCGGCATCATCATTGTAATGACCACCGAGATGGGTGTGATTACCCCGCCGGTGGGCATCAATGTTTATGTGGTCTACGGGGTGGCCAAAAACGTCATCGGAGAGGTCCCCCTCGAGACCATTTTCAAGGGCATCGTACCGTTCCTTATCGCCGTGGCCGTGGGCATCGTGATTCTGATCGCCTTTCCGCAGATCATCCTCTTTCTGCCCGATATCATGTACTGACCCCACGAGGTCACCATATCGTCGGCCGGCTTTGACTCTTTAAAACCTAAGGGAACTGTAATGAATACGGAACAAAGATTCTGGAATCCGATCATGGAGACGCTGTCCCGGGATCGAATTCGAATGCTTCAGCTCAAGAAATTCAAGCGACTTTTCAAATGGGGGTATGAAAATTCCAGGTTTCACCGTTCCCTTTATGACACGGCCGGGATCAGACCGGAGGATATTCGCTCATGGGAAGATGTTCAGAAAGTCCCCAAGGTGGAAAAGTCCATGATGAGAGACATCCAGCGCAAAGATCCCTTTCCCTATGGAGACGCCCTCTGCGTGCCCCTGGAGGAGGTCACGGAATTCCGTCAGACGAGCGGGACCACGGGGCAGCCCGTCTACCAACCCGACACCTGGCAGGACTGGGAATGGTGGGCGGAGTGCTGGTCGTATATTCTCTGGGCCCAGGGCTACCGTCCTGCGGACCGGGTTTTCCTCCCCTTTGGATACAACGTCTTCGTCGCTTTCTGGGCTGCCCACTATGCCGCTGAAAAAATGGGGTGCGAGGTCGTCCCCGGGGGCGTACTCGATACGCAATCGAGAATCCTCAAGATCCAGGAAATCCGGGCAACGGCCATGATGGCCACGCCGACCTACGTCCTCGGAATGGCCGATACGGCCAGAAAGATGGGACTGGATCCGGGAAAGATGACCATTGAAAAGATTACCTGTGCAGGTGAGCCCGGCGCCTCTATTCCCACCACGAAGCGGCGGATGGAAGATGCCTGGGGCGCCAAGGTCTACGATCATGCAGGCGCGACCGAGATCGGGGCCTGGTGCTTCGAGTGCACGGCCCAGTCCGGGGGATTGCACGTGAACGAGGCCTTCTTTCTGGTGGAAATCGAGGACATCGAGACCGGGGAAATCATAAATGAACCCGGGAAAAAAGGGAAGATGATCATCTCGGCCCTCGACCGCCAGGCCCAGCCTTGCATTCGCTTTGACTCCAAGGACGTGATCGAGTGGGCCGGGACGCCCTGCCCCTGCGGACGGACCTTCCGGCTCATCAAGGGGGGGGTCCAGGGTAGGGCCGATGACATCACCAAGGTGAAAGGGGTCCTTCTCTCGCCTGGAGCCATCGAGGAGGTGGTTCGGGGAATCGAGGGCCTGGGGGATGAATTCGAGGTCATTGTCGACAAGGTGGGAGACATCGATCGCATCACCCTCAAAGTGGAACTGGTCCCGGAATACAGCCAGAGGCGGCAAGAGATAGAGCCGCACCTCAAAGATCAGCTCCGTCTCAAAACAAACCTCGGCTATGTCTTGGAATTCCACAAAATGGGGACCCTACCCCGCTATGAGGTCAAGGCCAAGCGGTTCAAGGATCTTCGAAAAGACCACTGAAAACGGCCTTGGCAATGCCCGCCTTCAGCGGCAAGCCTTGCCGAATCTCCGCCCAACTGCAAAAAGCCGTATTTAAGAATATCCTCTCCCTGCTGGATGTCTCTTACCGCAAATTTATGGCCATAGGGGATGGATCCCTCTACCCGGAATCGTCTCTTCTCTTCCCTTTTGCCGAGGGTCACCTCTTCCCCGGGCTGGATATCCCGCAGAGCGGTGGCGACATTATCGGTCTCTTTTATCATAATTGCGTCAATCGTCATTTCAGGAACTCCTTGCCCATCACGATTCATCGGACAAATCCAAAAGCTGATGCACCGCCTTCAGCAAATCACTCACGCCAAACGGTTTTTCAAATACGCAGTGGGCGCCTACGCCCCGGGCCATGCCCAGATAGTCTTCAGCGTGAATAATACCCCCCCCGGACATGGCGATGATCTTGACGTCAGGAAAGTTGCGACGCAGATCCATAATGGTCTCTATGCCCTCTTTTTCCGGCATGATGAGGTCCGTAATCACCAGATCCGCCGGGTTTTCTCGAAAGAGTCTCATCCCTGCCTCACCGTCGGCCGCCTCGACCACCTCGTATCCCTCCTCCATCAGCGTGACGGACAAGAGTTCCCGGACCGAAGGCTCGTCATCAATGACCAGAATACGCATCATATGATATCTCTCCTTTCATACTCCTTGCGGCATAGTAGTGCGGGGGGAAGGCCAGGTCAAGCCCATATTTCCGTTCACCCTGTGCCTGGAGGTGAACGGTCGCCCTGCTGATCCGAGAGGAAGGAGACAGTAACTCCGCTTGACACGGAGCATCCGATTCTCTAAACTCATAGGCGCATCGCGCAACCGGAAAGGCACGCGCAAAGCCCAAGGAGTCTCTAAGGAATACCCCATAACCGATAACCTCCCGGCATGATTTCATGGTAAACCGAATATGGATATTGCATCGCTGATAAAGCGCCGAGCATCGGAGACTTACGATCTCCACCGGCGCTATGTAAACCCCCAGTTTGTGCGGGTACTGGAGGTCATCGGTTTCAACCGCAACTATTGCACCGCACAAGGGGCCCGGCTCATTGATGAAAAGGGGAGAGAAGTTCTGGATTTCCTGGCAGGGTTCGGGGTTTTCAATATAGGGCGCAATCATCCGGTGGTCGCCCGGGTACTGCAGGACATGCTCAATTGCAGCGGGCCGAGCCTGGTCCAGATGGATGTCGGCATTATTTCGGGTCTTTTGGCAGAGGCTTTGGCCGCCATTGCACCGGGCGACCTGGAAGCGGTATTCTTTACCAATTCAGGGGCCGAAGGGGTGGAAGGGGCGCTCAAGTTTGCGCGGCAAGCCACTGGAAGGCAGAAAGTGGTCTATTGTGACCGGGCCTTTCACGGCCTGACCCTGGGGGCCCTCTCTGTCAACGGCAACGAGGAATTCAGAAGCCGAAATGAACCGCTCCTCCCCGGCTGTATTCCGGTCCCCTTCAACGACCTGGACGCCCTGGAGGCAGCCCTCTCCGGAAGCGACGTGGCCGCGTTTATTGTCGAGCCGATTCAGGGTAAGGGGGTCTTTGTCCCGGATGACGCCTATTTCCCCGGAGTCCGGCACCTATGTGATGAATATGGCACCCTCTTCATCGCCGACGAGGTCCAGACCGGTTTCGGTCGAACAGGCCGGATGTTTGCGGTAAATCACTGGGATGTGGTACCGGACCTGATGGTTGTCTCCAAGGCCCTCTCAGGCGGGTATATCCCCTTGGGCGCCATTATCACGAAGCGGGACATCCATTCAAAGATCTTTGACTGCATGGACCGGTGCTTTGCCCATTCCAACACGTTCGGACAGAATGACCTGGCCATGGCCGCCGGACTGGCCACCCTCCATGTGATCCAACAGGAAGGGCTGGTCGAACGCGCGGCGCAAATGGGGGAATACATCATGCATAACCTGAAAGAAATGGCAGAACATTATGAATTTCTCCATCAAATTCGAGGTAAAGGCCTCATGATCGGCATCCAGTTCGGTCCCCCCAAGTCCCTCGCCCTCAAGACCGGGTGGAAACTCCTTCACAAGATGAACGAAGAACTCTTCTGTCAGATGATTACCATCCCCTTATTGGAAAAGCATCATATCCTGACCCAGGTGGCGGGCCACGGATTGGATACGGTCAAGATACTTCCCCCGCTGATCATTGCCACTGCGGATGCCGACCGCTTTCTCGAGGCGATGGATTGTGTTCTGAAGGATGTTCACAGATTTCCAGGCTCAGCCTGGACAACAGTCAAGAATCTAGGCCTCCGCACCGCAAGAACCGTATGAGCGTCCTGAAACACATCCAGGAAAGCCTCTTGAGCTCGCTCTGGCGCCTTGTATCCGCCCATGCCGGTGCGGTGATAGGGGCAGGCCTGACGCTCGCCATCCTCTCCGCGGCGGCTGCCTTTTTCTTCCTGGGTCTCAACAGCGACCAGGACAAGCTGGTCTCTCCGGACACGCCGTTTCATAAACGATACCTGGAACATCTTAAAAATTTCGGAGATCAGGAATATCTCTATGTGGTCATCCAGACCGACGGCACCCAGGAAGGAAGAAAGAGGACCATAGCCTTTGCAGAAGATCTCAACCGACGTCTCAGCCGCCACCCGGACCTGATTCACGCGGTTTACTTCCGCATTTCCCCTGCGGATCTGGGCCCCTCCGCCCTCTTTTTTGCATCGCAAGAAGAAGCCGAAGCACTGTCCGGGACCATCCGCTTTCTTGCCCCTTCCCTGAAGGCCTGGAGCCGGGACGGTTCCCTGGCGGGTTTCTTTGACAGCATAGCGAACCTTCTGGGGGGAACGGGGGGCGACGTATCCCGGGTGGAACCCTCACTTATGGGTCGGGCACTTGAGACACTGAAGGCGCTGACCGAGAATATGAACCGCATATTGTCCGGAACGCACGCCTACCGCTCTGTCCTGGATCTGTCCCAGTCGGGAAACGACTACTTCTTCACCTCTTCCGGCAAGCTCTTGATCATGAGGGTCCTGCCGGCCAAGGATTTCGGGACCATGGACGTCATTGGAGAGCCGCTCCAGGTGGTGCGTCGCGCCCTTGATGCCACACGCGCAGACCATCCCGATATCGAGGCGGGACTCACCGGAAGACCCGTACTGCAGGCCGATGAGATGGCCACGACCGACCGGGACATGACCATGGCCGCCATAATTGCCATGTTTCTGGTCGCGCTCCTCTTCATGCTGATCCTGCACGGCTGGTTGAGACCGCTTCTCCTGTTGATCTCGCTGATGATGGCCATGGCCTGGAGCTTCGGGTTCGCCACCGTGGCAGTGGGGGAGCTGAATCTTCTATCCATCGTATTCGCTCTGGTGTTGGTCGGCATCGGCGTGGATTTCGGCGTCCACATCGTCATGCGGTATGTGGAGGCCAAAAAGGAGATGCCGGACGTGGACAATGCCGTCAGGATCTCTATTTTCAGGGCCGGACCGGGCATCATCTTAGGGGCCGTCACATCGGTCTGCGCCTTCTACTCGGTTTTCTGGTCGGATTTTATCGGACTGGCCGAGTTGGGATTGATCGGTGGAACAGGTGTCCTCCTGTGTCTTGTGGCCATGCTGACCGTGCTCCCTGCCATGCTGTTGATCGCCGGGCGGCGCAACCTCTTTCCGTCCTCCGTTCCCAGGATAACCGCCCTACCCTTTCTGGAACGGCTCTCCCATAGGCCCGGCTGGGCTATTCTGGTCCTGCTGGGGATTACCCTGGCCGGACTCCCGGCTGTTTTCAAGGTGCATTTCAGCTATAATCTATTGGAACTTCAAGCCAAGGGACTCGAATCTGTTGAATATGAAAAAATCTTGATTGAGGCGTCCGGGGAATCGACCTGGTACGCCATTTTAGCAGCAGAGGACCTGAAAGAGGTGAAACGCCTGACCCGAACCCTGGCATCGTTTCCCTCTGTAGGCAAAGTGGAAAGCATTCTGAATTTCGTCCCTGAGGATCAGGCCACAAAGGCGGCCGTCTACAAAGAAGCGGCAAGAGCGCTGGAACCTCTTTCCTTTGATGATCTCCCCTCGCCGCCACCCGATGCCGATCGGCTGGTCCGTTCCCTTTCCCGGCTTTCCCTGACATTGGAGGGACTGGAAGAAAAACTGTTTGCAGCCGGCGCCGCGACGGAAATCGCCCTGGTTGATCAGAGTCTGGCGTCCGTGGACTCAACAGTTGCGCTTCTCAGGAAGGATCCGGATAAGGCACTCCGACTCAAGACGCTTCAGGCCGGGCTGGCAACGGATATGGAGAACTCGGTCAGGCAATTAAAAGCCTGGCTCACCGCCGGACCCATCACCCCGGATGATCTTCCGGAGACCTTCAGGGACATCCATGTGGGCAAGGACGGCACCTACCAGATCAAGGTGATTCCCAAGGAAGATGTCTGGAATTTTGATGAACTCACGGAGTTTGTCTCGCAACTGCGCCGCGTGGATCCCGAGGTGAGCGGGGTGCCCGTCGGGGTCCTGGAGTCCGCGCGCCTCATGCACCGGACGTTTCTCACGGCTGCAGGACTGACCATCATTCTGGTAACCCTAATCTTGTGGCTCTACTGGCGTTCTCTCCGCGTGGTGTTTCTTACCATGTTGCCCCTGGGAGTGAGTATGCTGTGGCTCCTGGAGATCATGGGCTGGCTGGGCTTTAATTTTAATCTGGCCAATTTTTTTGCCATTCCCATTCTCATTGCCATCGGCGTGGACGGGGGGATACACCTCCTGGCCCGTTGGGGAGAAGTCCAATACATGGCCGGGACTGCCCCGGGGCAGAGGATCGGGCTCTTTCATACCAGCACGCCGACCGCGGTAGGCCTGAGCTTTGCCACAACCATGATCGGCTTCGGAGGTCTTCTTTTTGCCCACCATCAGGGGTTGGCAAGCCTCGGCTGGGTCATGGTGCTCGGGTCTTTGATGGGCATGCTGGCGTGTCTGCTGGTGCTCCCCCCGGCCCTGAAACTGATGAGACCCAAACGGAGCCAGGGGTGCCCGGATGATCGTGCCGACTAAAGTGGAGGTTTTTTCATATGAAGACTATCAAAGTGGTATGGGTGATCTTTTTGGTCGCGATAGCCGCTCTTTTTTGGCGGGGATCTGCGCTCTCCGCGGATGCGCTCGATTTCGTCGTGATCCAGCCGGGGCAACCCGGTTCCGCTGAAGACGCCCAGCCCGTCATGGATGCACTGGCAGCCTATATCCATCAAAAAGAAGGTTTGGACCGCCCAGTGAAAGGGAGGTATTATAACGAGCTTGATCCGGCCCTGGATTTTTTGCATAATAGGCCCCCTGCTTGGGGAATTGTCAGCCTCGGTTTTTATTCGGAAGCGGCCGATACCTTTCAAATGACCGCCATCGCGGCCACCCGTCCCGGAGGACATGCCAAAGACATATGGCGGCTGGTGGTTTCCAAAGAGAAATCCGGCGGCTGGAAGACACTGAAGGGGAAGGTCCTGGGAAATATGCTCTTTGAAAGGGACGCGGCGGCCTGTCTCCTGTTCGACATACCGGCTGATCGGCTGCCGTTCACCCTAGAGGGCACGTTTCAACCCCTTCGGTCTCTGAGAAAGGTAGCCAGGGGAGACGCAGACGGCGCGGTACTGGACCGAACCCAGTATGAGGCAGTCAAGGCACTGCCATTGGCAAAGGACATCACGGTAGTACATACCTCCAGGGAACTCCCTGCCAGCCCCGTGGTCTGGTTCGGGGATCCTGATGCCAGGGCCCGGGATCTGGCTGCCATACTCCTGGGCATGAAAGAGGATGGGGATGCGCAAACATTGCTCAAGCTCCTTCAGACGGACGGTTTCGGACCCGCAGACCCGGATCTGCCGCAATACAGGCTGGACCGGAAAGGGGCTGCCTGCTTTCAATAGTCTGATCGTTGTCATCCTGCTTCTCGGGTCATGTGCGCCCGTTGTCAAGCCGCCGCAGCGCAGTGCCCTGGAAAAGGGGGCTGAGGGTACAAAAGAACCCGTCCTCCCTATCCCTGCCCCCTGTTCCCGTGAAGAGGCCGAACAATGGTCCGAAACCGCCGCAACCGAGGTGGGATCTGCTCTCAAGGCCGCCAACTGCTACGCATTTCTCGCAACCACGGGAGAAAACAAAGCATTGCGGCTTGCCGACGCCAGGACGGGCCGCGATCTGGCTGAAAGTGCAGTCCAGCGGTATTCGGAAAGCGGTCTGGCCCATTATCTGTATGCCTATCTCACCGGACTGGAGGCTGAAAACGACCCCCTCCGTGGGCTTGAATTGGTGCCTGTTATCGAGAGTGAGGCCCGGAAGGCTGCGGAGTTAAGTCCCTCCATAGATCATGCAGGTCCCTTCAGGATGTTGGGGGAACTTTATCTCCGGACCCCAGGTATGCCCATCAGCATCGGCGACGTAGAAGAGGCCATCATCTCCTTTCGTCAGGCCCTGACCATAGCCCCCGGCTTCGCTGAAAACCGGCTGGGATTGGCAGAGGCCCTTCTCAAGGCAGAAGAGGCCACAGAAGCCTGTAGCCAGTTGCATGTGCTGTTGACAGGCATGCCCCCTGCAGGTGAATCCGGGGCAATCTGGCAAAAGTCATTGGATCTATTGAAGCGTGTGTGCACCGCAAAATGCGATTGACAGCCCGGACTTTTTCCCAAGGCGGCCTAACAGCCGCAACCAAAAAGGTATGGATGCAAATCCCGGCAATTTTTGAGCGCGCGTGGGGGTCTCTTTCTCCCGCCCAAGGGCGGGACATCAAAATGGGACCATAACGCTCGGCAACCACCCCAGAGCTTTGAATACCTTTTTGGAAAGGCAGCAAGAACGACCGTTATATGAAAGCCTGGTTCCTGGGGGCTTTAACGAACCGCAGTTTAAAGCCATGCTGCCGTTCCCAAGAGCTGTCGCAGGTTTTTGTCCCGCCTCGGGGCGGGAGAAAGAGACCCCCCACGGCTTACCCACGGGGCGCCGACTTCTTCGCATGTTGTCCTGCAAGGCATTGCAGAAATAGAGCCTCACCGGGAATTATCATCTGCATGCCCCCTTTATCGTTGAATTGGGGAAAATATGGAGGATGCAAACAGAGCTTCCGCGGACAGAGGGCAAGTGATTTTGGTTACCGGAGGTGCAGGGTTTGTAGGTTCGGCCGTTGTTCGCCGGCTCGTCGGATCCGGTCACCGGGTAAGGGCCCTCATTCGTTCAACCAGCGATTCACGGAACTTGAGATGCCTTCCCATTGACACGATCACAGGCGATCTTACGGACCGGCATTCCCTGAAACAGGCACTAAGAGGGTGTGACGTCCTCTTCCACGTGGCGGCGGATTACCGCCTCTGGGTCCCTGAACCCAAAAGGATGTATGAAAACAATGTCCGGGGGACGGAAAAGATCATGGAAGAGGCCCTCAAGGCAGGCGTCCGAAAAATCATCTATACCAGCAGCGTGGCCACCCTGAGACTCAGTGGTAACGGGGCCCCCGCAGATGAGACTTCTGCCGCCTCGCTGAAGCATATGATCGGGCACTACAAGCGCTCGAAATTCATGGCCGAGGCTGCGGTACTCCGGCTTATTGAGACGCGGGGCCTCCCCGCAGTGGTGGTAAATCCTTCCACTCCTGTAGGACCGGGAGACATTAAGCCAACGCCCACCGGCCGATTTATCGCGGATGCCGTGGCCGGCCGGATGCCGGCATATGTCAACACCGGACTTAATATCGTTCATGTGGACGATGTGGCAAGAGGACATCTCCTGGCCCTGGAACATGGCAGGATCGGAGAACGCTACATCCTCGGCGGGCACAATATGACCTTAAAAGAGATCCTCATGGAAATCGCCGCTATCGCGGGATGCACGCCGCCCCGCGTCTGCATCCCCCACAAGCTCATCCTGAGTGTGGCCCTCTTGTCTGAAGTTTGGGCGCGCTGCGCCTCCGGAAGGGAGCCACGGGTAAGCCTTGATGGGGCCAGAATGGCCAGAAAACAGATGTTCTTTTCATCTGAAAAGGCCGAGCAAGAGCTGGCGTATACACCCCGTCCGGCAAGGGAAGCCTTGACCGATGCAGTGCACTGGTTCCTGCAGAACGGTTACGGCAACAAACAGAGGAAACCATAGCCGTCCGTTCCCGTAACAGGCAAGGCGATGGGCAAAATGAAAATACATATGAACTTTAATCCGCTTCAAATTTCAGGCACTTTAACTCTGGCTGTAAGCCAGCACCTCCAGCGGGGACAACGGGCTGGAACAATGAAAGGGACAGCGTTGACATGCTGGGGAGAACAGGAAGATCTCAATCGTAAAAAAAAAGGAGAGAAATCCTTACCCCGTTATTTCCATGTATTCCAATTTCCCAGCATTCCTATGGCGCCTGCGACCTATGTAGAATTGCATACTGCCCCCTTCCCGGGGGCTTCCCGGGGCCAACCGCTCGCGGGTGGCGATTCACTTTTCATCACTTTTAACGCTAACTTGGAATATTCTTATGAGCATACCGTTGATTCAAAAGGCGCGCATCGGCGCCTACATTTTCAGGCAGAGAATAAGGGGGAACAGCCGGTTTCCCCTCGTCCTCATGTTGGAACCTCTGTTCCGCTGTAATCTTCGATGCAAGGGATGCGGCAAGATCGACTATTCGGAAGACGTTCTCAACAAGATGATGACCCCTGAAGAATGTGTGGCCGCGGCTGAGGAGTGCGGCGCCCCGGTGGTCTCGGTTGCGGGCGGGGAACCGCTCCTCCATCCCCAAATTGCCGAGATTGCCCGGCAACTGGTGGCCCGAAAGAAATTTGTGTACCTTTGCACCAATGCGCTTCTGGTAGAAAAGCGGATTCATGAATTTGAGCCGTCCCCATATCTGACTTTTAATATCCACGTGGACGGCCTGCGTGAACGACACGATGAACGGGTCTCTCTTGAAGGGGTGTTTGACCGGGCAATGGCCGCCATCCGTCTCCTGGTCTCCAAAGGCTTTCGTGTCACCACCAACACCACCTTTTTTAACGGGGACACCGCAGAAGGGGCAGAGAAGCTCTTTGATCTGTTGACCTCCCTCAGGGTGGAGGCCATGACCATCGCCTCCGCCTTCAGCTACGAGAAGGCATCGGACCAGGAAAATTTTTTCACGCGGCATGAGGCCATTGCGCTGTTCCAGTCGATTTTCAAATCAGGCGACGGAAAAGGCTGGAGATTCAACCACAGCAGCCTCTATCTCGATTTCCTGGCTGGCAATCAGGAATACGCCTGCATCCCCTGGGGCAACCCCACCCGCAATATATTCGGCTGGCAGAAGCCCTGCTATCTATTGAATGACGGATATGAACCCACCTTTCGCGACCTGCTCGAGAACACGGATTGGTCCAAATACGGTGTGGGAAGGGACCCCCGGTGTACCCACTGCATGCTCCACTGCGGCTTCGAGCCCACCGCTGTCATCGACTCGGCACGGCATCCGATCAAGGCCATGAAGGTCCACTGGCGGGGCGTGAACGGAAAAGGCCCTGTCACACCCGGGCAAGATAGGATCGGAGGAAATGGATAGATGGAACAGACAAAGATGAGTGAAGAGATGCACTATGAAGGGAATTGCATCCGTCCGCCCAGCGAGGCCTACAGCATCCTGCTCCAGGTAACGGCGGGCTGTTCCCATAATAAGTGCACCTTCTGCGGCACGTATAAGGACAAGCGGTTCCGGATCAAGGATGATCAGACGATTCTGGGAGACATCCTGTTCGCCTCCAAATACATGAAGCGGCAGGATCGGGTATTCCTCATGGACGGAGATGCCCTCATTATCCCGCAGAAACGATTGATGTGGATACTGGCACGGATCAAAGAGTACCTTCCCTGGGTGAGGAGGGTGGGGGCCTATGCCAATGCCAAGAGCATCAAGATGAAGACCCTGGAGGAATTGAAAGCGCTGAAAGAAAACGGCCTGGGCATCCTTTACCTGGGCGTGGAAACCGGGGATGAGGCCCTCCTCAAAAAGATCCGGAAGGGAACCAGCGCGCAGAACCTCATTGACATGGGGAGGAAGGTTCGGGAGGCCGGGATCAAGCTCTCGGTGACGGTATTATTGGGGATTGCCGGTCGAGAACGATCCCTTGAACACGCCAGGGCCACCGGCGATCTCCTGACCCGGATGGATCCCAATTATGTGGGGGCGCTCACCGTGATGTTGATACCGGGGACTCCCCTTCACGATGAATACCGGAACGGGACGTTTGAGCTTCTGTCCGAACAGGAACTGCTGCTGGAATTACGGGAGATGATCGCCCACACCCAGCTCAGCCGGGGGCTTTTCTTTTCCAACCATGCTTCCAATTATCTCCCTATCAAGGCCCGTCTGCCCAAGGGGAAACAGGAGGCCCTGGATCAGATAGACAGCGCATTGAGGGGGGAGATAGGTCTCCGGCCGGAATGGATGAGGGCACTTTAATCAAAGATCGCCTTCACAAACTCGGCCGCGTTAAACTCCCTGAGATCGTCGATCTTCTCACCGATCCCGATGAATCGGATGGGTATGCCCAGTTCATGGGAAATACCCACCACGATACCGCCCTTGGCCGTGCCGTCCAGTTTGGTGAGTACGATGCCGGTCACCCCCAGGGTCTGATTGAATATCTGGGCCTGTGAAATCGCGTTCTGCCCTGTGGTGGCATCCAAAACCAACCAAACCTCGTGGGGGGCGCCCGGGAGCTTCCGACCGATCACCCGACGGATCTTTTGGAGTTCTTCCATGAGATTGATCTTGGTATGAAGCCGGCCGGCCGTGTCCACCAGAACGACATCCACCTTCCTGGCCATTGCCGCGGTCAGACCGTCGAAGGCGACGGCCGAAGGATCGGCCCCCGGGCCCTGTTTGATAACAGCGGCCCCTACCCGATCGCCCCAGATAGTGAGCTGCTCCACGGCAGCTGCCCGGAAAGTGTCGGCAGCCACCAGGAGGACCTCTTTCCCCTCTGATCTGAATCCATGGGCGACCTTCCCGATGGTGGTGGTTTTACCTACCCCGTTGACGCCCACAACCATTATAACCAGCGGCTCTCCCGGATTGGGAAGCGGGTGCGCCACTGCCTCACCGACGTCCAGAAATGCCAGCATCTGATCCCTGAGGGCTGTCTTCAATTTGTCTGTGTCTCTGAGCGCTTTCCTGGCCACCTTTTCCTGGATGGAAGCGATCAGTTCCTGGGTGGCAGCCACTCCGATATCCGAGGTGAAGAGGAGTTCCTCCAGGTCATCCAAGAGATCCTCGGTGATCTCTTTTTTCCCCAAAAAGAGTCTGTCCAGTCTCCCTGTGAACGAGTCCCTGGTTTTTGATAATCCCTGGCGAAGTCGCCCGAAAAAACCCGGACCCTGATCCACCTCCCCGCGTTCCGCTTCCTTTTCCTTTTTCCGGTGAAAAAATGCCAACGTCACATCCCTTTTTATTGAATTGTCTCCTGACCGTGGTCTGAGCCGCCGTTTACATTCACAGATACCAGCTTGGATATCCCCTGGTCCTGCATCGTAATCCCATACAGGCGATCCGTGATCTCCATCGTCTTCCGGCTGTGGGTGACCATGATGATCTGAGACGCCTGCCGGATCTCCTTGAGCAGATTGTTGAACCGATCGATATTGGCCTCATCCAGGGGGGAATCCACCTCATCCAAGAGACAGAACGGGCTCGGTTTGATCATATAGATCGCAAAAATGACGGCCATGGCCACCAGGGCCTTTTCTCCGCCGGAGAGGAGTCCCATATGGCTCAATTTTTTTCCCGGGGGCTGGACTTCCACCAGGACACCGCTTTCCAACGGACGTGACTCATCCGTCAATCTCAGGCCGGCGGTACCCCCGTTGAAGAGAATGGGGAAAATCTCTTTCAGTTTGGCATCCACGTCCTCCAACGTCTTCTTGAACTTTTCAAGTGAGGTCCTGTTGATCTTTCGGATAGCGGTCCTCAGTGAATCGATGGAGCTGATCAGGTCTTCTCGCTGCCCCACGATAAACTGGTGACGTTCGTTCACGGCCTCCAGCTCTTTGATGGCAGTCAGGTTCACTTCGCCTATCTGCTCTCGTAACCGTCTCTGTTTCTCGACCTTTTCTTCAGCCTCTGCCCGGGAAAAATCCTCCTCCAGGTGCAATCGGTATACCTCGGGGAGACTGAGGTTGAATTTTTCCTTTACCGTTTCAATGAGATGATTCATCTTAAACTGAATTTCGGAGTTTTCCATCTTTGCCGTATTAATCTGTTCCTTGAGGTCGTCCACCTCCCGTTTCAGTTCTTCCTCCTTTCTCTCTTCCTCCCTTATCTGAACCTGGAACTCACGTCGTTCCAGATCGGCGCGATTCATATCCGCCTCGGCCTTCTGGAGCCTCTCATAAAGCCCTCTGAGTTCTTCCTCCAACGCCTCCTTTCGTCTCTGGCAATCCTCTCGCCTCTCCCGGCCGGAAACAATGTCTTCTTCAATTTTCCGGAGTCGATCGAGGGCATCGTCCATATGGCCGTCCATCAGCTCCATCTCACGGAGGGCGCTTCGTTCACCCTCCTCCGAGATTCGCAGGTCTGTCTTGAGCCGTGTCACATCTTCCCGGCACTGCTCAAATTCATCCTCTGCTTCCCTCAGCTCCCGTTCCTTTTCCTGGAAATAGGCCTTCTCTTTCTGCCTCTGGGTCTTACGCACGTTTAGTTCATCCGAAAGCCGAACCAGGTCCTTTTCATGTTTATTTTGTTCGATCTCCTTTCGTTTGAGATCATCGGATATTTTTGCGGACATGTTTTCCAGCTGATCCAGTTCCTGTCCAAGGCGAAATAAGACCTTGTCAAGTTCATTGATCTCCTCCTGACAGGCCCACCGGTCTTCTGTGAGGCCCTCGATGACGCGCTGCTTTTCCTCAATCCGGGAAATAATCTCCTCCAGTTTGGCGCGCAGTTCATGAACCTTTTTCGTCAATCCGGCGGATTTTTCTTTCAATTCGGCCATCTCCCGCTTCCTGATCAGGAGCCCCCTGGAACCATGTGCGGTCTTTCCACCGCTGATCACACCCCTCTGATCGATCATATCCCCGTCAACCGTGACGAAACGGATCCCACACCCGTTCCTTCCCCGAAGGTCCCGGGTCTCTTCCCAATTGGAGAGGGCGGTTTCAAGGTCCTGGGCAATCGCTGTGTCCCCCAGCAGGGCGCCGACGAGGGGGGCGCACTTCGGCTCGAACGACACATGGTCAAGCAACAGCGGAAATGCCGGGCCTTTTTCCCGAACCCCCGCTCCCCCCCTGATACAGCTCACCGGCGCAAAACTGCTCCTCCCTTTTTCCCGCTTCCTGAGATACTCGACCGCCGCCTTTCCATCCCCCTGAGATTCCACGAGCACATACTGGAGCTTGTCGGCCAGGACTGCTTCAACAGCCCGCTCATATTTCGGCTCGACCTGAATGGCATCGGCCAGTATCCCTAAAATGCGACCTTCCTGGAGCGGAGTGAAATCCCCGGCCTTCATGATGGTCCTGACCCCTATGTGGTATCCTTCGAAATTTTCTGTCAGGGTTTCCAGACTGGCGAGTCGAGACTGGCACATGTTCAGATCCGATTCCGCGGCCTTTAATTCCGATTCAATGCGTCCCTTTACGATCTCCAGTTCTTTTGAACCGGCGCTCTCCGACTCTTTGGCCGCCTCGATCGTGCTGAGTCTCTCTGCGGTCGCCTCCCGGACCCGGCCCTTTCTTTCAGATGCCACAACAATATTTTCAGACCTCACCTTGATCTCCGACAGTTCCTTCTCAAGTCTGGACCGGCTGTCTGAGATCTGCTCCAGGAGCCGATTCAGATATCCTGACTCGTGATTCAGCCCGACCTCTCTGTTTTCGCCGGCGCTTAGCTCTGTCCTGGCCTTTTCATAGTCTTCCCGAATCTCCTCCAGTGCCCTTTTTCTAATCGTCGCCCGTTCATCCCTGACAGCGATCTCTCTTTCAAGCTCAGAGGACCGCTCCCGTATCTTTTCCCGATCCTTCTCCAGGCCTGACCGTTTGTCTTTAAGCTCAGAGAGCCGAAGCACAAGAGATTCCTGTTCAGCCATGAGCCTTCCCTTCAATTCCTCGATCAACCGCATTTCGCCGGATAAGGATTCCACCTCCCCCTCTTTTCTGCGCACCCTGTCGCTGAGATGAAGGTGGTCGTTTCGGTAGACGGAGAGGCCGGTATCCTTTTCATCCAGCTCCAGATTCATCTCCTCTACCATGGCCCGGACCTGCGACATCCGTGTTGACCTGCTGATCTCCTCCCTTACCAGCGCCTCTGTAGACCCCTCTTTTTTCCCCAGTTCCTCTTCCAACTGACCATAGGTATTGCTGTACAGGTGAATTTCCAGATTCCGGATCTCTTCGCTGACGGTCTTGTAGCGTCTCGCCTTGGCTGCCTGGCGCTTGAGGGAGCGCTGCTGGCCCTGGAGTTCCCCCAGAATGTCTTCCACCCTCTGAAGATTGACCTCTGTGAGCTCGATCTTTCGTTGGGATATCTCCACCTTTTTTCGGTATTTGGTAATTCCCGCAGCTTCTTCCAGCATGACGCGGGTTTCCTCAGGCTTCTGCTCGATGATGGTTCCGATCTGCCCCTGCCCGATAATGGAGTAGGCCTTATTGCCCAGGCCGGTATCCATGAATACCTCCTGGATATCCTTGAGTCTGCAGGCCACATTATTGATAAGGTATTCACTTTCTCCGGAACGGTAGAGACGCCGTGTCACCGAAAGTTCCGGGTCATGGGAAAATGCCGGGGGAAAAGAGCCGTCACCGTTCTCAAACAGGATGGAAACCTCAGCCATTCCCATCGGCTTGTGCGGCCCGGCCCCGTTGAATATCACATCTTCCATCTTGCGGCCCCGCAACTGTTTAGGGCTCTGCTCCCCCATACCCCACCTTATGGCGTCAACGACATTGCTCTTGCCGCAGCCATTCGGCCCTACCACGCCGCTGATGCCTTCCGGGAATATGATATCGAGCTTTTCCATAAAGGATTTGAAGCCGAGAATGGAAACTTTCTTGATCTTCATGTCACCCTCCGTTGTGCCGGTCCCTTCTTTTGCTGAGGCTGTGCCCAATGATTTCCGGATAAAAAACCGTCCGCCGGAACCAGTGAGAGCCTTTTATCATATGGATGTGGATTTGTAAAGAAAAAATACCACATAGTGTGTCAAAAAATGACATTGCAACAATATATGGTGCGACATATACGCCACTCGGAATGATATTGACAATGGTATCGCCAAGTTCCTATTATTCCACTGAACCAAATGTTATTAACCGATACGCCTTGCGCCTGATGCTTGTGCCTCGAGCCCCCCATGTATACCGTCCCATTTGGAAAAAATGAGCTCCATTTCGATTTGCCGGCCGGGATGACCGGCGCAACAGCCGTATCGCTCCCTGCAAATCCGATCAGGGATCTGGAAGGGGCCATTGCACAGGCGCTCGCAACTCCGGTTGACTCGCCGCCTCTCCGTTCGCTGGCGAACCCCCGCGACAGGATTTGTATCGTCTTCACCGACATCACGCGCGCCAGCCCGGACCACGTGTTGATCCCGGCCCTCCTCAAGGAATTGGAGGCCGCCGGCATTCCGGATCACCAGATTACCCTCCTCTGCGGTGTGGGTCTCCATCGGCCCAGCACCCCTGAGGAAAAGGTCGTCAAGTTAGGGCAGGCGGTTGCACACCGGTACAGGATTGTGGATCACTCTCCCGGAGAACAAATCGTGGATCTTGGAATGACGGAAACCGGCGTTCCCCTGACGGTCAGCCGGTTGGCCTGTGAGGCAGACCTCTTGATCGCCACCGGGATTGTGGAGCCCCACCAGTTTGCCGGCTATTCCGGGGGCCGGAAGACGGTGGCAGTGGGCGCGGCCGGCGAGGCGACCATTGCCTATACCCATGGTCCGGAGATGATGGATCATCCGGGAACGCGACTGGGCAAGATCGAGGGGAACCCCTTTCATGAGGCCGTGACTGAGGCGGCCCGGCGAGCGGGACTGAGGTTTATCCTCAATGTCGTCCTGGATGAAGAAAAACAGCCGGTGGCCGTCCTTGCCGGTGATCCGGAGGCCGTTTTCAGCAGACTGGTCGCCCAGGCCCGCAAGATCTATGAGGTCCCCATACCTGGACAGGTTGACGTGGTCGTGGCCGGCGTCGGGTTTCCCAAGGATGCCAACATCTATCAGGCGTGCCGGGCCGCCAGCTACCTCCATTTTGCGCCCGTCCCGGTGGTAAGAGACGGCGGCGTCATCATTGTGCCGGCGCCCACGCCCGAGGGCGCGGGTCGCGGGATCGGGGAGAGACGGTTTTTCGAGAAGATGAGCGGGGCGCCGGATATGGCGTCCCTCTTGAAAGAGATGCGGGCGTCCGGCTACCCGCCGGGGGCCCAGCGTGCCTTCATCATCGCCAAAGTGCTGGAAAAGGTCGATGTAATCGTGGTGGGCTCCGAGACCCCGGACATCGTCCGCCGGGTCCACATGATCCCGGCCCTTGATATGGATGAGGCCTTTCGCATCTGTGCAGAAAAAATCGGCAGGAGAGACCTGGAAGCCCTCATCGTCCCCCACGCACTGCTCACTCTGCCGATTGTATCTTAGCATTTTAATGCAGTTAAAGCAAGATGTTATTATTGATATTGGAAGCTATAAGTTATCGTTAGCAAAATAATTTTGGACAAAATAATTAAAAGAATCAGATGAAACGACTTTAGTCACTTTAGCTCACTTTAGGCACTTCTTTTGGAGGCACATCATGGATTTGTTGAAGGCTATGGAGGAGAGAAGGAGCACCCGGGCCTTTCTGGAGAGGCCTGTTGATCATGAGAAGATAGAGACGCTCATTCGTTTCGCTACGCAGGCGCCGTCGGCCATCAATCTTCAACCCTATGAACTGACGGTCGTATCCGGAGATGAAAAGCAACGGCTGAGCAGGCTCCTCGTCAAGCGGATGAAGGAGAGGAACATATCGTGCGGGCCCGGCGCGAAGAGCCCTCTTCCAGGGTATTTTGTGGAGCGGGAGCGGGGGCTTCTCAACGTGATTCAGCCCAACCTCCCTGAACAGACCCCTTTCCAGAATTTTATCAACGAGGGGAGCTGTAATTTCTACGGGGCCCCCACCGCCATCATCATCACCATGGACCAGGTGTTCTCAAGCGCCAGGCTTACGGATATCGGCGTTCTGGTCGGTTATCTGGTCCTGTGCGCCCATGCCCTGGGACTGGGGACCTGCCCCATCGGCCTGATTACCGCATTTGATGACGACATCAAGGAATCATTGAGTTTACGGGATGAAAAGAACGTGGTGATCGGTGTCGCGGTAGGCTACCCCGATCCCGATGCACCCATCAATCGCTCAAGATCTGACAGGGTCCCCCTGGACGATCTGGTGAAATGGCGGGAGTAACGTCCTGGATGCCGGATTCTGGATACCGAATGCTGAATGATTTACAGAAAGGGACAGATGGATGGAGGATTGGGTGTGGGGTGGGAATATGGAATGTCCGGATACCAAATCGTTGTTCCTTGGAGGTTCCCGCCGAATAGGGATCGCCTTTTCCTCCGGTTTTTTCGGGTTCTTCGCCCATGCGGGCTTTCTGGCCGCGATCCGGGAATCGGGCATTGAACCGACCGCCTATGCAGGGGCCAGTTCAGGGGCCATTGTGGCGGCCATGGCCGCCTCGGGCATGAGCACCGCCGCGGTCAAGGAGATGCTGTTCAGCCTTAGAAAGCGGGATTTCTGGGATCCTGATCCCTGGCATTCGATTCTGTCTGATGCGCTCCGATGCTTCAGGGGTTGCCTCGGGTACCTCAGAGGAGATGGATTCGGCCGTCTCCTTCAACGGCTCCCCGCACGAACGTTTGAGGAATGCCACACCCCCCTGGCCGTCTCGGCCACGGACCTGACCCACAAAAGAGAGGTGATTTTCACACAAGGGGACCTGATCCAGGCCATACAGGCCTCCGGTTCGGTGCCGGTCCTCTTCAAGCCTGTAAGTATCAACGGGGCCCTCTGTTGCGACGGCGGGATCACCGGCAAGGCCCCGGTGGAGGCCTTGGCCCGTCTCTCTGAATTGGATATCATACTGGTGCACTTTATTGCCTCGGACAATGTGAAAGAGGGGGCGCACGCCTTCATGAAAAAACGGCTCACTCCCTGGCATATTCAGCATCTCGCCGTTAATATCGCCCGCCAAAAGGCATACCAGAAAGAGGTCGAGCTTATAAAGTCACGGGGGGTGGACGTCATAGAGGTCAGGACCAACGCGCCCGCCATCAGCCCTAACAGGCTCCAAAGCGGTCCTGAGGCCTATGAGGCCGCGAGGAATGCCACCCTCAAGATTCTGGCACCGAATAAAACCGCAAACGCAGTGCATTCTGCAGCAAAAAGAGGCCGCCTCCAAACTTAGGTTCGATACCTACCGAGACGGCCTCAGAGGAAATGTCTGAATTGCCCCCACCCGGATCAGGGCCTTGATTACGGCGCATATGGGGAGCCCCACCACATTGGTGTAGGACCCGGAGATGGATTCCACCATAAAGGCGCCGATCCCCTGTATGGCATAGGCCCCGGCCTTGCCCAAGGGTTCCCCTGAGCGGACGTAGGCCTCGATTTCCCTGTTATCCAATGGTTTGAAACGAACCGCAGTGCTGACCGCCTCTGAATGGACCAGGATACCCGAAGGGTCGAGGATGGCAAATCCGGTGACGACCGAATGGGTCGTCCCGGCCAGGAGCAAGAGCATCTCCCCTGCTTCCTTTTCATCCCGTGGTTTTCCAAGAACCTTGTTTCCGATCACCACAATGGTGTCGGCCCCGAGGACCCAGGAGGGGTCTTCCAGGGAATGGACCTGGATTGCCTTTTTCTCGGCCAGGCCACGGCATATTCCGGTCGGTTCATCAGCGGTCTTTCCTTCATCCACACGGCTCGGCACCACCCGAAAGGGAAGCCGGATCCGGGCCAACAGCTCCCTCCTTCGGGGAGAGGCAGAGGCCAGAATCAGGGGATAGTCGGCGTTGATGAGTGAACAAGACATATTCTTACGGGAGATTGAAAAGTGCCCTGGCATTTTCCGTGGTCTGGCGGGCCACTTCTTCAAGCGGCACATCCCGCAGCCTCGCGATCTCCATGGCGGTAAACCGGACATAAGCCGGCTCGTTTCGCTTTCCCCTCTCAGGGACGGGGGCCAGATACGGCGAATCGGTCTCCACCAGCATGCGGCTAAGCGGTATGGAAGCGGCCACCGCCTTTATATGGGAGGCCTTCTTATAGGTCACGGTGCCGGGTATGGAGATGAAATATCCCAGATCAATAAAGGCCCCGGCAAGCGCCATATCCCCCGAAAAACAGTGGAGCACCCCTTTTCTCTCCCCTTTTCCCATGCCTTTGAGAATGGAATAGACCTCCTCGTGGGCCTCCCGGTCATGGATGATCACCGGTAGATTCAGATCATCCGCCATGCCAAGCTGGTCCTGAAAAAGCCTTAACTGCGCCTGGGTAGAGGAATAGCCTTTAAAATAATCGAGACCGATCTCCCCCCATGCAACCACCTCGGGTTCAGACGCCAATCTTGCCAATTGCTCCAGGTCAGACGCTCCGCAGACGTCTGCATTATGGGGATGACACCCTGCGGATGCGGATATAAAGGCGTTCTTTCGTGCCAAATTCAGGGCATCCGATGAACTTTTCAGGTCGATTCCTATGCTGATGATATGACCGATGTTGCACTGGATGGCGCGTTCAAGAACCGCGTCAAGGTCCTTTGTAAAATCGTCCATATCCAGATGGGCGTGACTATCAATTAGCATCACCGTTCCTCGACAAAGATCCATATCCAAAATGCGCGACAATCGCCGTTCTTATAATCTATTGGAGATGCTTTCGCAAACAATTCTGTTGCATCGCCGATGAAATATCCTTACTATCTATCCAATTTGCATTGCCCGTGATGATCGAAGCGTGCCTGCCGGTGAGCAGGTTTGAACCTGACCTCCGGCGGGCCGCCCGCTTCAAGGCGCACGGTGCATCAGGACTTACTGATTAAGGATGTTAAGGTTATGACCGGGAAGGAACCTTTGCTTGAGGAACAGCTTAAATATCAGAAGCGGCTGAACACCATTACCCACCGGATCCATTCCGCTCGTGATACCAATGCCATTCTCCTGGAACTTCACGACGATCTCTTGAATTTTTTCGACGTGGACCGGATTACCATTTACGTGGTCGACAGGGCCAGGAGAGAAATTTACTCAAAGATCATGACCGGCCAGGAGGTGGCCGAAATCCGGGTCGGGATCAACAGCAGCAGCCTTGCGGGATACTGCGCCGCCTGTGGAAAGTCATTCAACATCAGGGACGTATACAATGAAGAAGAACTCAAGTGCATCGATTCCCGGCTGACCTTCGATAAGAGTTGGGACCAGAAGACCGGATATCGAACAAGGGACGTCCTTCTCGCCCCCATCACGTACGAGAATAAATTTTTGTTGGGGGTCATACAGCTTATCAACAAAAAAGACGGATCGCCGTTTTCCCCGTCAGACGAATCTTCGGTCATGGATATTGCCAAGGTCCTGGGGATTGCCTTTTACAAAAACCAGAAGGCGGCCCAGAAGGCGAGGTCCACAAGATTTGATTATCTCATCAGCTACAACATCATCACCGAAAAAGACTTAACCGAGGCCATTTCCCGCGCAAGGACGACAAAAAAAAGCGTGGAATCGGTGCTCATGTCGGACTTTGGTGTCTCAAAGGAGGATGTCGGCAGATCGTTGGCCAATCACTTTCAGACACGTTTCATCCCCTATAAGGACAATCTTCCGATTCCAGGAGAACTTCTAAAAAACCTCAAGGTGAGTTTTCTCAAGACCAATGTCTTTGTCCCTGTGGAGGAATCAGACGGCAAGGTGACGGTGGTCATGGAAACCCCCAGCTATCTGCCGGCAAGGGATACCATCAAGCGGATCATTAAGGCCAGAGAGATCGAATACTGCGTATCCACCAGGGAAGACATCTTCCAGATGATCGGCCTGTTTTTCGATGTGGACAGAAAAGAGCTTCTGGCCGGTTCCGGGAGTATTGACGATATTTTGGGACAGTTGGAATCGACCGAAGAGGATGATGAGGATGACGCCGCCGGCATGGCCGAAGATGACAGCGCCATTGTCCAGCTCGTCAACAAAACCATTATCGATGCATACACCCGCAAGGCCTCAGACATTCACATCGAACCCGGACAGGGCAAGAAGAACGCCATCATCAGGTACCGTATCGATGGGGCGTGTCAGGTCTACCAGACCATTCCGCACACCTACAAAAACGCCATTGTATCGCGATTGAAGATCATGTCCGACCTGGATATATCCGAGAGACGGAAACCTCAGGACGGAAAGATCAGGTTCAATAAATTCGCGCCATTGGATATTGAACTTCGTGTGGCGACCATTCCGACGGCCGGGCAGAACGAGGACGTGGTGATGCGGATATTAACGGCCGGCGAACCGATCCCCCTGAGCGCCATGGGGATGAGTGAGAGAAGCTATAATACCCTGATCAGCATGATCACCAAACCCTATGGGATTGTCCTGGTAGTAGGTCCGACCGGCAGCGGCAAGACCACAACCCTTCATGCCGCCCTGGCATATATCAACAAGCCGGAGACCAAGATATGGACAGCGGAAGATCCTGTCGAAATCACCCAGGAGGGGCTCCGCCAGGTCCAGGTCGTTCCCAAGATAGGATTTAATTTTGCCACTGCCATGAGGGCGTTTCTAAGGGCCGACCCGGACGTGATCATGGTGGGTGAAATGCGCGACAAGGAGACCGTTGCCACAGGCATTGAGGCCTCCCTCACCGGTCACCTGGTCTTCAGCACCCTTCACACCAACAGCGCCCCCGAAACCATCACCCGATTGCTGGATATGGGGATGGATCCCTTCAATTTCGCCGACGCGCTCATCGGGGTCCTGGCCCAGCGCCTGGTGAGGACCCTCTGCAAGGATTGCAGGGAGATGTATCATCCCAGTGAAGAAGAATATAACGGGTTGATCCGGGCCTATGACGGTGATTTTGATGCCCTCGGTTTCCAGTACACGGACGACTTCGTGTTGTACAGGGCCGAAGGCTGCTCCAAATGCGGCAACACCGGATATCGGGGCCGGACAGGCATTCACGAACTCCTCGAAGGCACGGACGAGATGAAGTCCCTGATTCAAGGCAAGGCCAAGATGGAGGAATTGAGATCACGGGCCGTGAGGGACGGGATGACCACGCTGATGCAGGACGGCATCCGAAAGGTCTGCCTCGGGCTTACGGATCTTGCCCAGGTTCGAAGGGTATGTATTAAATGAGGCACAAGGCTTTAGGTGTTAGGCATAAGATTTTAGGCGCAACGATTCAGGGGCCTTACGCCTCACACCTTGCACCTCATCCTAGCAGCCTGTCGGACTTACTATGCGGCTCTGGCGCGAGTCTGACTCATTAGCTGCCGACCGAGAAATGGCCTAAAAAAATGACCTCGGGGCGACTTTTCTCTTGCATTTCCCTTTGGGTTTCGATATAATTTTTTT
>JAIPDI010000061.1 GCA_021737785.1 Deltaproteobacteria bacterium | reverse complement strand
CTCTGGAGGTTAAGGCGGGGATTAATCCAAAAAGTAAGAGCTTGAGGTCTTACCATGACCAGTTCCGGCCGGAATGTTTGATTCGCACAAATCTCCTTAATCTGAGAAGAGATGGAAATCTCCTCAACCTCCCGCTGTATGCCATATCGATCCTCCCCTCTCTCATAGGTTAAGCGCCTCGGAAGTCGCCAAACGTTTTATATACCTTCCGGCATGACCTCGGATCTGGGGTCCATGACATTGAATACAGGCAGATTACGGGGAAGGACACCACGGGTTGCACGTGCTGTCTGCAGGATTGGCCTGCATACAGAATCTCAATGTGTCGGACGGGTCAATGGCACGAACCCGCCGCCACCCCTCCAGTCTGCTCTCGAGGCGTCTCTCTTCCATAGAACTAGGGGAAGGCCTTCATTCTCTCAAAGGGAAAGCTTTCCGCTGTGCAAAATTTACCTGTCAATTCGGAAGCGCCCCTTTCCGTTCTCCGCACCGTTGCGGTGAAAAATGGAAGGGGCCGGATATATTGGCTCGTCCCAGCCATCCTCTCACATACCTGACATATAATTGCTGAGCGAATCCCGCAATGCAGGGAACCCATATCGGTTTAGCAAAAATCCATGGCGTCCGAAGGCTCGTCTTTATATTAAACCGGAATGGGCGCAATCACCTGGGAGGAGACAAACATCCAGGTGACCAGAGAGGCATTGACAATTGCCCCGAGGTAGATCTTCCCTGTCAGTTGAAAGAACCAGGTGGAGATCGGTATCATCATGATGAGAACAGCAATAATGTGAAACAGGTTGATCACGAATGAGACAAACATCCCGCCAGGGCCCACAAGGGGGATGAAGCCCGTGGTAAAGAGCGGTATGTACTGAATCATCAGAAAGAGGATCAGGGGGGCGACCAGGGCAAAGGTGTTGGTGAAGGACCAGGAGACAAAGGTATTGAACCAGGTCCTCTTGCGGGGTCTTCGAAGCTGGCCGTGCAGAAATATCCCCATCAGGACAAAACCGACCAGGATAAAGGGGAAGTATACGAGGCACAAGAGGGCCCGGTAGGGGGTCAGATCGCTGGCAAAGGGGAAGATGAACCTGAAATCCACGATAAAGATCTGTTCAAGGACGTGCTCGCTGAAATAGGCAAAGGCAAACAGGATGGTGGCCAGGAGAAACGTCCTTCCTATCATGGCCCCATCCAACGCAAACCGGTCTTCCCTGTAAGAGATGCCGAGATCCGCCAGGGTAAGGCCATCCTTCGCGGCCCGTTTTCTGAACCAGCGCCGGAAGATCAGAAAGCCGATGATATTGATCCAGAAAAACCACCAGACAACCCCGTTGACCATCATCATGGGAAAGACCCGGTCGATGGGCACCAGATAGATATGAACGGCAAAAAGGACAAGGATCAGGGGGAGAAAGAGCCACGTGAGCACCCCGTTGAGCCCGACGAACTTGAAATAGGTCTTGCCGGAGCAGGCGTATGATCCGGAAACAGGACCTTGAAGGGGGCTGAAAAACCGTGTCCTGAGCAGCATAAGACCTAAGGGGAGAAGCGAGGCAAAGCAGGAGAGCATGGCTATCAAGGTGGCCCACTCCTTGACCTGCCAGGTCTGCCTGTCCGGGTCGATCCAGTACCGGTCCGGGGGATGAAGGGCCTGTTTCATCCACGCCAGGGTCTCGGCGATGGCCGCGTGGCTGTGGGATTCCTGGAAGTGAATCGTACGCGGAACAAAGACCCGCCGGGCCGTACCGTCACTGAAGTTCCCGTACGTCTTTCCGAATTCCGGGTCCTTCACCGGGAAGACCTGTTTTGTCTGGGGCGTGCGCATCCATTCCGCCTCAAAATGCCGGGTTCCTGTCATCCGCTTTCGGAATTCATCCCATTTCCCAAGGATCATCAACATATTCCTGGGACGCGTCAGGGTGGCATCCAGGGTGTAGGCAAAGCCGGTGATGACCAGTGCCTTGACGGTCGGATTTGTCAGGGCCACCTCGTAGGCCATCTCAGCCCCCAGGCTGTGTCCCATCATGCCGATTGATTCGGCATTCACAAAGGGTAGAAACTTCAGATAGTTCAGGGACGTGAGGCCGCCAAAGCTTTCGTCAAAATCAGGATCCTTTGGGTCATTGGGAATACCTGAATTGCCCCTGCCGATGGCATCGATGTTGAGTACGGCAAACCCCCTTTTGGCCAGTTCGATGCAATAGGCGTCGCCCGTCTCCCGGTTGTTCTGGTACCCGTGGATGTATACGACCCCCGGAACGCGATGATCCGGTGAGGCCTCTGCGGGCACGAGAAGTTTGGCCCTAACCGCGATCCCGTTGAAATTCTCATAGGTGACATTGCTGACCGCCACGCGTCCGAAATCGGTCTGTATCAAAGACGCCACAACCACCGCCCCTGCCATGACGGCCAGACAGATGAGAAAAACCACCCATGCCTTGTTCCCATGACCCGCTTCAAAAAGACGTCGCGTATTCATCCTCTCTGCTCCTCGGAAATACACAAAAAACATCGTGATCACGTTCCAATGGCACAACGTCACCGGAACCGTTTTCAAAAGCGTTTCCTATTTGGCGATCCTGGAATACCCCCTCAAGGGGAGGATCAGGCCGAAGAAGGGGATCATGTACATGGCCGCCACGGTCGGCTCCAGGGGACCGAAAAATTCCGCTGCAAAGACGATGACCAGGACATTGTTCATGTTGCCGAAGATGATCACAGAGGCAATCCTGTCCGGAACGGGGGACCGCCAAAGGACGACCATACCCACTCCCAAATAGATCGCGCCGAGGGCGACGGCCACGCACGTGGCCTCAAGGATGGTGGCGGGATTCTGAAGGAAGAACGCCGAGTAGCTGGAAAAGACGCCCAAATTGACCATGGCAAAGATGGCCAGGGAGATGGGATAGCGTCTTCGATGGATGGATGCAAGGGCTCTCGGGGCCACGCGTTTTAGTATCTCCACGGCCAGGATAGGGATGAAAATGACCATACAGAGGGTCTGCGTCATGGCCGCGAAGGAGATCTCCACGCTCTGTCCCAACAGCACCTTGACCAGGGCCGGGAGCGTAAAAGGGACCAGAAGAGAGGAGATGACCACCACCACCAGCACGAGGTGGGCATTGGCATTGACGAGGGTCGATATGAACGGCGCCACCACACCGGTGGATATCCCTGTGATCAAGAGGGCGGCCGTGGCATAGGGGGGATAGACCGCCTTGAAGGCCAGATAGACGACCAGAGGGACCAGGATCAGTTTTAAAAAGGAGAGCCACACCAGGGTGGTGGCCCGGTCACGCACCACATCCCGAATGTCGCGGATGCTGATGGACAGAAAGCTCAGGAAGAGGAGGAGCATCATCAGATAGATCGGAAAAGGCCTGAAAAAGGAGGCCCAGTCAGGGAGGAGGATCCCGGCCAGCATGGAGAAAAAGATGACGATGACGAGGATTAAATCGTTCAGCCGAAACATGTGCGGTTTCCCATCCCCTATTCCCATTCAATGGTGCTGGGGGGTTTGGAGGAGATGTCGTAGACCACCCGGTTGACGCCCTTGACGCTGTTGATGATCCGGTTGGAGATCCGGCCCATGACCTGGTAGGGGATCTTTGACCAGTCTGCGGTCATGGCGTCCAGGCTGTCCACCACACGGACGGCGATCACGTTCTCATAGGTCCTTTCGTCGCCCATGACGCCCACCGTACGGATCGGAAGGAGGACGGCAAAGGACTGCCATACCTTTTCGTAGAGCCCCGCCATCCGGATTTCCTCGATCACAATGGCATCCGCGGCCCTCAGTATTTCGAGCCGCTCCCGGTCGATCTCGCCCAGGATCCTCACGGCAAGACCCGGTCCCGGAAAGGGCTGCCGCATAATGAGGTCCCTCGGGAGCCCCAATTCCGTACCCACCTGGCGGACCTCATCCTTAAAGAGTTCCCTGAGCGGTTCGATCAGATCCAGATTCATCACATCGGGCAGGCCCCCCACATTGTGGTGGCTCTTGATGGTGGCGGAAGGTCCTTTGAAGGAGACGCTTTCAATCACATCCGGGTAGAGGGTTCCCTGGGCCAGATATCGGGCCTCCCCCAGTTCCCTGGCCTTTGTTTCAAAAATCGCGATGAATTCCCTCCCGATAATCTTTCGCTTTTCTTCCGGATCGACAATCCCCTTTAAATGGCTCAGAAAGTGATCGGAGGCGTCCACCAAACAGAGGTCCATCCCGTAATGCTCCTGAAAGAGTTCCATGACCTCGCGGGCCTCGTCCCTTCTCATGAGGCCGTTGTCCACCAGGATGCAGGTGAGCTGGTCCCCGATGGCCCGGTGGAGGAGGACCGCGGTAACGGATGAATCCACGCCCCCTGACAGCCCGCAGATCACCCGCCCTGGGCCGATCTTCTCTCTCAGCAGGCCGACGGTTTCCTGAACAAAGGAGGCCATATCCCACGAGGGCTGGCACCCGCAGATCCTGAAGAGAAAATTCCTCAAAATCCTGGATCCCTCCGGGGTATGGGCCACCTCCGGATGGAACTGAACCCCGAACAGCCGCCTTGCCGCGTCGGCCATGGCCGCCACGGGACTGTTTTTGCTCCGTGCAAGGACCGAAAATCCCTGAGGCATCCGATCGATGCGGTCCCCGTGGCTCATCCAGACCGTCCGGCCCTCTTCCTTCCCAAGCCCGTGGAAGAGATCGCCGCTGTCTTCAATGGAGAGTGTTGCATGGCCATACTCGCGGTCGCCCGACCTTCCCACGTCCCCTCCCAGAATGTGGGTGAGGTACTGCATGCCGTAGCATATCCCCAGGATGGGGATGTTCAGTTCGAGTATCCTTCCATCGGCAAAAGGGGCGCCGTCATCATAGATGCTGGCCGGTCCCCCTGACAGGATGATCCCCTTTGGAGAAAAGCCCTGTATCGCTTCAAGGGGCATGTTGAAGGGATGGATCTCGCAGTAGACCTTGGCCTCCCGGACCCGTCTGGCAATGAGCTGGGTGTACTGGGAACCGAAGTCCAGGATGAGTATCTTCTCTGTGTAAAGGTCGGTGGTCATAAAAGTGCCTAAAGTGAGCTAAAGTGACTAAAGTGAACTAAAGTTTTGGGAGCGCAAAGATCAAAGCTGAAAAGCTCAAAGCCTTTATCAGCCGGAACTCCATCATCCAGTATCCAGTGGGAGTGGCATCAGGCCCCAGGCGTTAGGCGCAAGGCAGAAGTGGTTAAGCTACTGAGCTGTTAAGCTGTTAAGCATTCTTACCCCCCCTTATCAGCCATCAGCTATCAGCCATCAGCCAGCGCTCAGCATCCAGCAACCAGTATCCAGTATCCAGCATCCAGCATCCAGCAATCAGATCTATTCCATCCGGTAGTTGGGCGCCTCCTTGGTGATGATGACGTCGTGAACGTGGCTCTCATGAAGTCCAGCGGCCGTAATCTGGATAAACTCCGGATCGGTCTGAAGTTCCGCGATGTTGCTGCATCCCAAATAGCCCATGCCCGCCTTCAGGCCGCCCACCAATTGATAGATGGTGTCCATGAGAGGGCCGCGATAGGGGACCCTTCCCACAATTCCCTCCGGGACCAGTTTCTTGTCTATCTCCACCTGCTCTTGAAAATACCGGTCCCGGCTCCCTTCTCTCATGGCCTCCAGGGAGCCCATCCCTCGATACACCTTGTAAGTGCGTCCCTGAAAAAGGATGGTCTCTCCAGGGCTTTCCTCCGTCCCTGCGAACAGGCCCCCGATCATGACCGCGGAGGCCCCTCCGGCCATGGCCTTGGTAATATCGCCCGAAAATTTGATGCCCCCGTCCGCCAGCACGGGAATACCCGATTTTCCGGCCTGACCCGCACAGTCCATGATGGCCGTCATCTGAGGAACGCCCACCCCGGCCACCACCCGGGTGGTGCAAATGGAACCGGGCCCTACCCCCACCTTGACGCAATCCGCCCCCGCATCGATGAGGGCCTGGGCGCCCCTGGCCGTGGCCACATTTCCCGCGATCAGCTCAAGACCGGGAAACGTGCTTCTCGCAATTTCCACGGCCCTGAGCACCATTTCCGAATGACCGTGGGCCGTGTCGATGACCACCACATCCGCCGAAGCCTTTCTAAGACCCTCAATCCGCGCTTCCATATCCGGCCCGACGCCCACCGCGGCCCCTACCCTCAGGCGTCCGAGATCATCCTTACAGGCATGGGGGTACTTCTTTATCTTCTCAATATCCTTTATGGTGATCAACCCTTCAAGTTTGCCGTTGTCGTCCACCACCAGGAGCTTTTCGATGCGCCGTTCGTGAAGAATCGCCTTGGATTCTTCCAGGGTAATTCCGACCTTGGCGGTGACAAGATTCTCTTTTGTCATCACCGATTCAACCGACTGGTCCAGGTTGGTCTCAAACCTCAGGTCCCTGTTGGTAATAATGCCGACCAGGTTCTCCCCTTTTACCACCGGTACCCCTGAAATCTTATATTTACTCATGATGTCAATCACATCCTGAATTCTCCGCTCCGGCTCGATGGTGATGGGATCGACAATCATGCCGCTCTCTGATTTTTTCACCTTTTCAACTTCAAGGGCCTGCCGTTCGATGCTCATATTTTTGTGAATGAATCCGATGCCCCCCTGTCGGGCGATGGTGATAGCGGTCTGGGACTCTGTTACCGTGTCCATCGCCGCACTCACAATGGGGATATTCAGGCGGATATTCCGCGATAATCGCGTCTTGACATCCACCTCGGTCGGCAACACCGAAGAGCGTGCCGGAACCAGAATCAAATCATCGAATGTATAGCCGAACCGAATATCCTTTTTGCGCATTTGTTCCTCCTTACTGCATTTCGTCAAACAGTGTCCATCAAAAGCCCTTCCAGCAGATCGGACATGCTGACCACCAGCTGGGATTTCCCCAGGAATTTCATAATGCCGATGATCGCAAGGGATCCTGCAACGATTACATCTGCACGTCCGGGATCCAGACCGAGACGCCCTACCCTCTCCGCGGTTGTCAGGATTCTCATCTTTGCCAGGCAGGTCTCCAGTTGCGGCAGGGTCACCATCAGGCCATTGACCCTGTCAGGTCCGATGGCATCCCCCTCGATTTTGTGAACCATGGCGGCAAGGGTGGTGATGCTTCCCCCGGTCCCCACCACCAGGGGGGCCCCGGTGATATCTGATTCCACAGGGTTGAGGCGTTGTTCAACCTCACCCGATATGGCGACCAGATCGCCCTCTGCCGGCGGATCGGATCGGATGAATCTTCCGGTCAGAACGCCCGCGCCCAAAGATATTGAGGTCGCCCTCAGCTCCCCTCCCATGTTCCGAAGAAACTCCGTGGTCCCACCGCCCAGATCAAAAACAAGGTACGGGCCGCTGATATTCAGTGCGGCGCAGGCGCCCTTTCCACTGAGCAGGGCCTCTTTTTCCCCAGATACGAGTTCTATGGGGATACCGGTCTGTTGGTGAAGGTGAGCAAGGAACCGGTGGCCATGGATCGCATCCCTGATGATGCCGGTTGCCACGGCATGGACCTGGCTGACGTGGTAATCGGCCATCAGCCGGGAAAAACCGCGCAGGGCCTCCAAAGCCCGTTCCGCGGCTGCGGGACCGATGTCATGTTCGCCTGCGGGATCGCGATCGGCAGCAAGACGGATATATGCCCGTTGTCTGAGGAGAGGCGTCCATCCCCACGACGAAGACCCCGACCTTTGGGCAATCAAAAGCCTCGCGGTATGGCTGCCCAGATCAATTGATGCAACTGCCTGTGTCATCTGCTGAGGATGGTATCAAATGGGGAAATGTTTTTCAACAGGGTCTGACTTCTAACAGAGATTAAGGCGTCTGTCAATCCGCGACCGCTACTCATCAGAATAAAGATGAACCGCGTTCAAAAACTTCCTTGACAAATATCCTTTTTTTTCTGTAAAGGGGAGGGTACGTTTCACGCTCCCACATAATTATAAACTCCCTTTCTCGCGGGGTAAGATATGGTGAATCAATGCCACCCGAGATCTTCAGCCCAGCGCCTTATCGTCAAGGGAATGCCGTGAACCCGGTTCGTTTGATGGAGGACCTCCGCTTCTTACCCGTGAATACGGAACATGAATAAACCGTCTTGATTTACTGCCTCGTTTCGTTCGCCAAAAGACCCGGCAGAAAGACCCCCAGCACTGAGGAAACAGGAGAATGGAAGTTAAAACCGAACGGACGATCGCTTACGGCCTCGCAGCCGTTTTGCTTGTGGTGGGAATCATCTGTTATACGGCCTTTGCCCAGAAAGCGCCTGAACAGCCGGTAAGAATCATGTTTAAAAATACCGGGGGGAATGTTCTGTTCGATCATAAAGAACATCTGTCCGAATCAGGATACGGCTTTGCCTGCGACGACTGCCACCACGACATTGAAGAGGAAGGGGATAAACCGGCTTCATGCGGAGAATGTCATATCGCCGACAGCGACGACATCCCGAAACGATCCGATGTCCTTCATACCCAGTGTAAAGGTTGTCACGACGAGAGCGGGGGGCCGGTGGACTGTGCAGAGTGTCATGCCATGTAGGGGATTGGGAATTGGGGGATTACGGAATTCAGGGATTAAGGGATAGGGGGCAGCAGGAGGCAGAAATGATCAAAAAACCGTTTTTCGGTCTGATGAAACCCAGGTTGACGTACTCAGGGGTTGATGATATCGGGCACGATATTCAAGAAATCCCTCCTCCGGACAGGCTGTTCCTTTCCCTCGAATGCAAGAAAGAGGATATGCAGGACCTCACCGTCTCCATCGGTACTGAAGTCAGAACCGGTCAGAGGGTAAGGCCCTTTTCAACCCTGGATGTCTATCTGACCTCACCTGCAACAGGGGTGATTTCCGATATCACCCTTGAAACCGGGGCCTTCGACCAATCCCATCTTTTATTTTCCATCCAGGCCGGACAGAGAGATAACTGGGATGCTGAATTCGAACAGGCCGGAATGACACCGGACGCTGAAAATGCCCTCTCCTTTTTCTCGGCCCTTCCCGGGATTTCTGATTTGAGGTCCCTCATCCGGGGAAAACATCCCCTCCAGACCATTGTGGTCAGCGGCCTGGATACGGATCTGCTGGTTGTCACAAACCAGCTCAGTCTAAAGACCGGGGCCGAACATCTGGCCCAAGGAATCGATTGTCTCGAGAAAATTACCGGTGTTAAAAAAGTGATCATGGCCGTTCCTCCATCCCTCCGGTCTGAAGGTGAAAAGGGCGGCGTTGAGGTGAGGGTCATTGAACCGGCATATCCCAATGCCGCCCCCAGACTGCTGATCAAGCAGATCCTCGGCATCACGGTGCCGGCATCCGGTCATCTTAAAGATCTGGAGGTCGGCGTTCTCGGTGTACAGTCGGTGATCGCCCTGGGACAGGCCTTTGCCGAGGGGAAGCCGCCCATATCCAGGGTGCTGACGGTCATCGACAAAGAAAACCGCCCCACAGGGGTTCGCGCTCGAATAGGAACGCCGGTCCGGCACATTCTGGACGCCCTCCATATCACTCCCACAGAGGGCGATCGTCTGGTCTTCGGCGGTCCCATGTCAGGCCGGGGGGTCTACTCCGCAGAGACGCCCATCGGCACGGATACGGATGCCATCTTGGTGCAGGACAAGGCCATGGTAATTGCCACATCCAGCGATCCCTGCATCAACTGCGGAGAGTGCGTGAGGGCCTGCCCCGCCGATTTGCCCGTCAATATGCTTATCCGTCTTCTCGAGAACGGCCTGTATGAAGAGGCGGCTCAGCAATACGACCTCCTTTCGTGCATTGAATGCGGCCTCTGCAGCTACGTATGCATCATGCGAATCCCCATATCTCATTACATCATGCTCGGGAAGCATGAACTTGCTTTATCCGGATATCTGGAGGAATCCAATGGATAGCCAAACCCTCTTTGTCAGTTCCCACGCCCCATATTGGCACGATGGAAGCAGGCTCTCAGCGAAGAACTACCATATCATGGCAGCCGCGCTTCCTGCGGTCGTCATGGGGATCTACCGGTATGGGGCGCCTGCCCTCGGGGTGGTGGCCCTCTCTGTTTCCGCAGCCATGATATGGGAACTGGTCATGAATTTTGTAATGAAACGGCCGGTCAGCATCGGAGACGGCAGCGCCGCTCTCATAGGTCTTCTTTTTGCCATGCTCCTCCCGGCGACCGCCCCATGGTGGGTCGTGGTGTTGGGCGCCTTTATGGCCATTGTGGTGGGCAAACAGATTTATGGGGGAATCGGCTGCAATCCCCTCAACCCCACCCTTGTGGCCGTTGCGATTATCTTTCTCTCATGGAAAGGCCTCTTGGACTTTGATGAGGCCCTGGTGAATTACGACCTTGGATTTTCCATGGCATATCCACTGGCTGCGCTCAAGTATTTCGGAACGCCGGCCATATCGGAGTATACGGTGGCCGGGCTTTTCATGGGACAATCTTCCGGGGCCATCGGCGCCACGTTCGGCCTCGGCCTCATTGCCGGAGGGATCTATCTGATCCTTCGCGGGATGATCCGGTGGGAAATATCCCTCTCTTTCCTGGTCGGGGTCTTTGTAACGGCACTCCTGTTCAACCTGGCAGACGCTGAAACCTATGCAGGTCCCCTGTTTCATCTCTTGACCGGGTATACCCTGATCGGCGCCTTTTTCCTGTCCACTGAAGATTCCTCATCTCCCGTAAACTTCGTTCCGATGTTGATATACGGGGCGTGCGCCGGCATCCTCACGGTGATGATCCGCAATATCGGCGCGTTCGTGGATGGGACCGTCTTTGCCATCCTCATGATGAATGTTGCCAACCCGCTTCTGGACAAAATCCGGCCTAAGGCCTTGGGAAGGGGATAACCCATGCGTGAAATGCTGAAACTCTTTATCGCGGTGGTGGTGTTCAGCGCTCTATCGGGCGGTGTTCTGGCGGCTATCCAGAATGTCACCAAGGAGAGAATTGAATATCAGCAGCTTAAGTTCGTCAAAGGCCCCACGATCAAGCAAATCATGGAAGGCTCCTCAAACGATCCCCTCATGGATCGTCTGAAGCTGGTGGATGAGTCCAGGGAGATGAATTTTTTCATCGGAAAATTTGAAGGCAAACCCGACGCGGTTGCGTTTGAGACCTTTGGAAAGGGTTATGGGGGCACCATCGGCGTTATCGTCGGCGTGGACCTGGAGAATGATCAGATCATCGGAATCGGGGTCACCACTCACAGTGAAACCCCCGGCGTGGGGTCCCGGGCCAAGACCGACCCTGCTTTTGCCGATCAATTCAAAGGATTATCCATCTCTGAGCCTTTAAAAGTGAAGGCCGACGGCGGGCAGATCGACGCCCTCAGCGGGGCGACCATCTCTTCCCGGGGGGTCACCGGCGCGGTGGTCGAGGCAGGAGAGATCTATCAAAGGCTGAAACCCACTCTCGTGGAAAAGATCAAACAGTATCAAGGCTAAGGAGATCGCCGGCTATGGCAAAAACGGTCGTTCAGGAATTCACAAAAGGGCTGTGGGCTGAGATCCCGCCGTTTCGCCTTGTCCTCGGGCTATGCCCCACCCTGGCAGTGACCAAGAGCGTGGAAAACGGCATCGGCATGGGCGTGGCCACCACCTTCGTGCTGGTCTGTTCCAACATCCTCATCTCTCTGCTCAGGAATATCATACCCAAAAAGGTCAGGATTGCCTGTTACATCGTGGTGATTGCCACCTTTGTCACTGTAGTGGAACTGGTGATGCAGGCCTTTGCCTATCCCCTCTTCCTGAAACTCGGGATATTCATCCCCCTCATCGTGGTCAACTGCATTGTCCTGGGGCGTGCAGAGGCCTTTGCCTCCAAGAACGGCATGACGGCATCCCTTGCGGACGGCCTCGGCATCGGGCTCGGATTCACACTCTCTTTGGCCGCCCTTGCCATGGTGCGGGAGGTCCTCGGAAACGGAACCTTTTATAACATCCCGGTATTCGGCCCCTCGTTTGAACCCTTTTCCTTTATGGTGCAGGCCCCGGGGGCCTTTGTCTGCCTGGGACTCATGCTGTGCTTGATGAACATCTTGGGAAAGAAGTAGGAGTACGCAATGACAGATTATATCCTGCTGGTCGTAAGCTGCATCTTCGTCAACAACATCCTTCTGATGCAGTACCTGGGGAACTGTCCCTTTCTGGGGGTTTCCAAAAGGATGGAGACCGCCGTCGGCATGGGGATGGCCGTGGTATTTGTGCTGGTGATGGCCGGCGCCATCACCTGGATCGTCGACTCCCTCCTCCTGAAGACCTTTGGTCTTGAATACCTGCGGACCCTCTCATTTATTCTGGTCATTGCCTCCCTTGTCCAATTCGTGGAGATGTTTCTCAGAAAGAGCATCCCCGCACTTTATTCGGGGCTCGGGATATTCCTCCCCCTGATCACCACAAATTGCGCGGTGATGGGGGTCTGTCTCATCAACATCATGGAGGAATACAGCTTCTTGCAGACCCTTGTCACCTCCTTCAGCTATGCAGTTGGGTTCGGCCTGGCCCTCGTCCTGTTTGCCGGGATCCGGGAAAGAATCATCCTGGCAAGGGTCCCGAAGCCGCTTCAGGACACCTCCATCGGCCTTGTCACGGCCGGGATGCTCTCCCTCGCCTTCTTCGCGTTCAAGGGGATGGTGTAGGGTTGACGAACGATAATTGAGACCTAACTTGCAACCAGCGACGCAAAGGGAAGTCTGGTCTTTGCGTTAAAGATCCATAATCGATTCAACCATTCAATCATTCAACAATTCGACGATTCCCGGAGGAGAACCATGTTAGGGGGTTTTTTAGTAATAGGGGGGCTGGGCGTAGTGATCGGCGTGGGCCTGGCCCTGGCCTCAAAGATATTCTACGTCTACGTGGATCCCAAGATCGAGGCAGTGGAAGACGCCCTGCCCGGGGCCAACTGCGGCGGGTGCGGATATCCCGGCTGCAGTGCCAATGCCGTGGCCATTGTGGGTGGAAAATCCTCGCCCGCATCCTGCGTGGCAGGGGGGCCCGATGTGGCGGCCCAGATTGCAGAGGTCCTGGGCGTCGAAATCACCTTGAAAGAGCCGGATATCTCCAGACCGGGGTGCTATTACGGGGTCCAGGACGCAGATGTCAAATACCTCTACCAGGGAATCAATGACTGCCGGGCCGCGGCGCTGCTGGACGGAGGGGCCAAGATCTGCCCCATCGGATGTCTCGGTCTGGGGACCTGCGTCCGGGCATGTCCGTTCGACGCCCTCTCCATGGGCCCGGATAACCTCCCGGTGGTGGACACGGAACGCTGCACCGGATGCGGCACCTGCGAACGGCTCTGCCCCAAACATATCATTACCCTGACCTCCACATCCGAACGAATGATCGGCGAGTATGTCACGGACGAGTGCACGGCGCCCTGCCAGAGGGACTGCCCGACAGGGATCAACATTCCCGCCTTTATCCAGGAGATCCGGAACAACAATTACGAGTCTGCCCTTGCCATTATCAAGGAGAAATGTCCTCTGCCGCTCATATGCGGGTATATATGCCCTGCCCCATGCGAACTGGCGTGCAGGCGGAATCTGGTCGACGAGGCCATCGCCATCAACCCGCTCAAACGGTTTGTCTCGGATTATGAGATGCAGACCGGGAAACACCTCACCCCCTTCAAGGCCCCGGGCAGCGGTCAGAAGATCGCCATTGTGGGCGGCGGCGCCGAAGGTCTTACCCTCAGTTATTACCTGGCAAGGCTCAGCTATCACCCCACGATCTTTGAGGCCAAGCCCCAGCTGGGAGGCATCCTCCGATATGTGATTGCCGAAGACAGGCTCCCCCGAAAGGTCCTGGATCATGAGATAGAGGGAATCCTCGAAACCGGGGTGGAAGCCAGGACCAACATGCGCATGGGTCACGATTTTGATCTCCAGTCTTTGTTTGAAGAAGGGTTCGACGTCATCGCCCTCACCAAGGGCGGATTTGACAGCAGACAGATCTTGAAGCCGGATCCCAGCGGTTACGATGCATCGGTGCCCAGCGTTTTTACCATGCTCGATTTCATCTATTCCCTTTCCAAAGGAAAAAACATTCGTGAGAGCCGAAGGGTGGTCATTATTCACAGCGGCCTGGAAGGCCTCGAACTGGCGCGGAAATGCAGGGATATGGGGGCGCAGAAGGTCACCATTGTATCCAGCCTGAAGGCACACGAACTTCCCATAGAGCTGCAGGACGCCAAGAGACTCACCGCCGAGGGGATCATTGTCCGGCCCTCCACCATTGTCACCTCCCTGCGGGGCATTTCACGACGGCTGGTACGGGTCGCGATTGAAGAAACAGACCCCATCGGCGAACTCCCCGAGGAAACGATGACCATCCGCGCCGATACCCTGATTCTCGCGGCTGGACGCCTTCCTGAATTCGTATTCGTTCGGTCCGAGGAGGCCGAAGGTCTCGAACCGGGAGAGATCGCATGGGAAACCATTGAGAGCTTTCGGACCTTTCCCGGTGGAAACGACGGCATCTGCACACCGCCTGAACCGGGACGGATCAGTGATTCTTCCGCTGTGGTCAAGTCCCTCCTTTCGGGCCGAAGACTCACGCGGGCCATCCACCGCTATCTTACCGACGGTACGATCCCGCCCATTCAACACCTGGTATGCGAGGCGGACGCCGTCCTCGATGTGAGAGAAGTCCATGATGTCTCCCCATCCGAAAGAGAACGTCCGGATATCCTGGATGTGACCGGCGACAGCAAGAGGGCCTGGATATTCCCCAGTGAATATCCAGGTCTGAATGAAGCCTCCGCAAAAAAAGAGGCCGAACGATGTCTGAGATGCGGTCTCATATGCTATCGGAAGCAGAAGTAGGGATTGGGGGAATTGAGGAAGTTCAGGAATTGAGGAATTCAGGAATTGTTAAAACCCGGTACGGACGCCTGCCGTTAGATTGATTGTGAGTTTGCGGGCCTTGGCCCGCAACCCGGAGAGGAAAAATGCCCGAAAACATCATCACCATTGACGGACGTCAATTGGAATTTGAACCTGAAGAGACCATCCTCGAAGTTGCAAGACGTAACGGGATCTTCATCCCCACCCTCTGCCATATCAAAGGGGCCCGGCCCACCGGGGCATGCAGGATATGCGTGGTGGCGGTTGAAGGGGCACGCGCCCTCCTGCCTGCCTGTGCCACCCCCGCAGCCCCGAAGATGGTGGTCCATACCCATTCGCCAGCGGTCATTGAGGCAAGAAGAACCATCATCACCCTCCTTCTCCAATCCGGGAATCATAACTGCGCCATCGCCACCAACAGGTCCCAGGACTGGACCTCCTTTCAGCAGCAGGTGGCGGACTATGACCAGAGTGAAGACCTATGCCCGGCCCACAGCGCCTGTAACCTGCAGGCCTATGCCTATAAATACCAGGTGGATACCACCGGCTTTGTGAGGGCCAAGACCGACTATCCGATGGAGATGGCGAGCCCGCTCATTATCAGGGATTTTTCCCGATGCATCCTTTGCGGTCGCTGCGTGGAGGCCTGCAACACAATTCAGGTCAACAATGCCATCGCCCACGGGTTCAGAGGCGCCAGGGCCAAGATCGTCGCCATGGGAAATGACAATCTTCAACGTTCGGATTGCGTCTTCTGCGGGGAGTGCATCCAGGCATGCCCGGTCGCCGCGTTGGTTGAAACCAAGAGCCGCTACAAGATACGTCCCTGGGAAGCCCGTCATGTGAGAACCACCTGCCATTATTGCGGCGTCGGATGTCAACTGGATCTGCATATCAAAGATGACAAAATCATGAAGGTCACCGGTGTTGAGGACGCCCGGCCCAACCAGGGAAGGCTCTGCGTCAAGGGACGGTTCGGCTATGATTTTGTACAGAGCCCGGACCGCCTGACCGTCCCCATGATCCGGGAACAAGGGCGGCTCAGAGACGCCTCGTGGTCTGAAGCCCTCGATCTGGTGGTATCAAAGATACAGGAAATAACAGGTAAGGACGGCCCCGATGCCGTTGCCGGCATCTGTTCCGCCAAATCAACCAATGAGGCCCTCTACCTGATGCAGAAACTCTTTCGGGCGGGGATCGGCACCAACAACCTTGCCTCCCCCTTTGCCGCCTCAGGCCTCAATAATCCCCTTGCCGAACTGGAAAAGGCCAAGTGCATCTTCCTGATAGGATCGGACATCACCGAAGAAAACCCGGTAGCGGGCACCTTTGTCAAACGGGCCGCCAAGAGCGGCTGCAAACTGATCGTGGCCGACTCACGCCCCACCAAGATTACGACCTTTGCCACGGTTCCCCTGTTGCTGAGGGAGGGATCGGAATCGGTCCTGGTCAACGGCATCATTCAGGAACTGATCTCGCGCGGTAGGTCATGTGCCGACGGTATCCGGGAAATCGCCTCCAGCTTCTCCATGGACAAGGTCATGGAGGCCACCGGCCTTACAGAGGACCAGATCAAGACAGCCGTTGACTCCCTCGATATGGAAGAACCGGCCATGTTGGTCTACGGCTCCAGAGTGGCATCCTTTGCCAGGACCTTTGTCCGGCTGCAGGAGACTTTGGGCAACTTAGGGGTGGAATGCGGGGGCGTCAACTACCTGGGGGATCTCAACAATTCCCAGGGCGCCTGCGACATGGGATTCCTGCCCGCATTTCTCCCGGGCTATCAACCGGTGGAAGACGAAAAGGCCCGTAAGCCGTTTGAGGAGGCCTGGGGAACCGACCTTCCGGAGAAACCGGGATTGACCTTTGCGCAGATGATCAAGAACATGGGCGGCGCACCCGGTGAGGGAGAAAAAAAGATCCGCCTGCTGTATTGCGTGGGTGAAAACCTCGCCATCGCCCGGCCCGCCATGCCCGACATTACCGCAGCCCTGGAATCGGTCGACTTCTTAGTGGTTCAGGACATCCTGAACAACGAGACCCTGGAGCATGCGGACGTGGTGTTCCCTGCGGCCGCATGGTCGGAAGAAACCGGTACCTATACCAACTGCGAGCGGAGGGTCAGCCTCATGCGTCGGGCCGTTCCCAGTCCGGGCGAGGCAAAGCCCGAGTCATGGATACTCACCCAACTGGCCAATCGCCTGGGTCTTCACTGGGAGCATGAAACCAACCAGAGTATCTGGGAAAATGAAATCATAAAGCTTGTGCCCTTCCTCAAAGGGATCACCTATGACCGTCTGGAACATGGTGGAATCCGGTGGGCAATGCCCGATCCTAAAGCCTTCGGGATCACGGATTTTGCGGATGTCAAATCGCCTCTCCGCCGGCCGGGGTGGACATCTTTCAACTACCATCATCGTACGCTCCTGGAGCAGTGTGAAGGGCTGCTCGAATCGATCCCCCGCACCAAAGCGATGCCGGAGTTTGAACCCCCGGGCGATCCGGAAGAGGTCAGGGAAAAATTCGTCCAACTCCTTGAAGAAGAAGAGAAACCAGAGGCCAAAAAAGAGATCGACACCATACTGGCCACTTACAAAGACCACAGGGGAGGCCTGATTCCTGTGCTTCAACAGGTCCAGGGCATCCTGGGATTCCTCCCCATCAATGCCCAGCACTATATCGCCTTAGGGCTGGGCATACCGTCGTCGGACGTCTTCGGCGTGGTATCGTTCTATTCCTTTTTCACCATGGTGCCCCGAGGCAAACACATCATCCGCGTCTGTCTGGGAACCGCCTGCTTTGTGAAGGGGTCCGGAAAACTGCTGGACGTTCTCCATCGTCACCTCAAGGTGGACGTGGGGGAGACGACGGAAGACAGGGAATACTCACTGGAGGTCGTCAGATGCATCGGGGCCTGCGGGCTGGCCCCTGTCATGGTCATTGACGAAGAGACCCATGGTCAGGTGGATCCCTCCAAAATCATCGGGCTCGTAGAAGCCGTCAGAGGGACAACGTAGGCAGTAGGCAATAGGGAGTAGGGAGTAGGCAGTAGGCAGTAAGCAGTAAGCAGTTATGATGGGATGGGGTCTATCCAAGATGACGCTAAGAGAGATCGTTGAAAAGCTGCAATTGACCGTCACGACCGGCGCCGGTCTCCTGGATCGGGAGGTGAAGGGAGGCTATGTAAGCGATCTCATGAGCGATGTCATGGCCAATGCCGGCGAGGGGGCCCTCTGGGTGACGCTTCAGATCCATCAGAATATCGTGGCCGTGGCGGTCATGAAATCCCTTGCCGGAATTGTCCTGATCAACGGCCGGGTCCCGGAGCCGGAAACCGTGCAAAAGGCAGAGGCGGAAGGAATCCCTATCTTGGTCACGGACATGCCCGCATTTGAATTGGCGGGGAGACTCTTTGCACTGGGGGTTTCCGGAGGGTGATCCCGTCAGGAGGGTCCAGGGGCCGGCGTGGGGGAAAATGGTGACATATCCTTGAGAGTGCTGCTGGCTGACCTGCACATTCATACCTGCCTTTCTCCCTGCGCCACCCTTGATATGACGCCCTGTAAGATTGTTAAAGCGGCACTGAAAAAGAGATTGGACATCATCGGCATTACCGATCATAACAGCGCCGAAAACACCGCGGCGGTAATGGCCGCGGCAAGAGGTACCGGGCTGACCGTCATCCCGGGAATGGAAATTACGACCTCGGAAGAGGTGCACATTATCGGCCTGTTCGAGGATATCGATGGTGCGCTGGCCATGCAGACCCTGGTCTACGACCGTCTCCAACCGGGAGAAAACGACGAGGACCTCTTCGGCATGCAGGTGGTTGCCAACGAGTTTGACGAGGTAGAGGGGATGAACACCCGGCTTCTCATCGGTGCCACCCGGATGCACATCGATCAGGTAATTGACGGCATCCACCACATGAAGGGTCTGGCCGTGGCGGCCCATATCGACCGCGAGGCCTTTAGTGTTCTGGGTCAGTTGGGCTTTATCCCGGAGTATCTGAACCTGGATGCCCTGGAGATTTCAAGGAGAATGACCCTGGGACAGGGACGACGGCTGTTCAGCCATATAGAGGGATTCCCCTTTATTACATCATCGGATGCCCACGACCTCGAAGATATCGGGACCCGGCCGACCGCTTTCCGGATGGCAGGATCCGAACTGCCGGAACTGGGATATGCGCTCAAGGGAACCGGGGGACGGGGGATTGAGTATTGAGGAATCCAGGGATTGAGGAATTGAGGGATTAAAGGATTGATTGAGGAATTCCTAAATTCCTGAATTCTTAAATTTTTAATTCGTTTATGCAGGATCTATCGCTTCACATATTGGACATTGCGGAAAATGCAACACGGGCCGGGGCCACGCTCATTGAAATCGACATCTCGGAGGACATCGGCAAAGACCTCCTGAAAATACGCATTCAAGACAACGGGAGGGGCATGGACCCGGAGACGCTTAAAGGGGCGACCGATCCCTTTGTGACCACCCGGACGACCCGTCGCGTGGGGATGGGCCTGCCGTTGCTGAAGCAGGCCGCAAGAGAGACCGGCGGCGATCTTCTATTGACATCTGAATCAGGAAAGGGAACCAGGGTCCTTGCGACCTTTCAGAAAAGTCATATCGACCGCAGACCATTGGGGGATATGGGCGCCACCCTGATAACCCTTATCATGGGGAACCCTGACCTGGACTTCGTATACAGATCCAACCTTCGAGAACAGGAGGTGGAGGTGGATACGCGCTCCATTAGAAAGGCGCTGAATAGCACCGTGCGCATCACCGATCCCGCGGTTATCCGACTCATACGGGATCTCTTCAGTAAGAGAGTGGATTGAAGCGGAGGCAGAAAATGGCAAAACTCAAGGTGGAAGACCTCAAGAGAATCAAGGAATCCATGAAAGGAACGGTCAATCTCAGGCAGGGAGACTACCGCGTGAAGATCACCGTCCACATGGGCACGTGCGGCATTGCGGCAGGGGCCAGGACGCTCATGTCCGCGCTGCTCGAGAAGCTGGAGAAAAGCGGGGCAACCGATATTATCCTGACATCTTCCGGATGCGCGGGGTTGTGCAATCATGAGCCGATGATCACGGTTGAGGTAAAGGAGGCCGCCCCGGTAAAATATGTGAAGCTCGACCCTGACAAGGTGGACAGGATCTTTGATGAGCATGTGATAGGAGGCCACCCGGTTGCGGAATACGCGCTTTCTGTCGGAAGCGAGACCACGTATTGAGGATTGAGGGATTGAGGAATTGAGGAATTTGGAAATTTAGGGATTCAGGAATTTGGAGATCCAGGAATTTAGGAATTTAATGATTCAGGAATTCGGGAATTTATTGATTAAGCAAATGTTTGCTGTTTAATCCGTCAATTCCTCAATTCCTTAATTCCTCAATTCGGAATCTACGAGGCGTTTTTATGGAAAAAAAGTATCGCGTTCACCTGATGGTATGCGCAGGGACCAGCTGCGTATCGAGCGGTTCCCTTGACGTGAGAGATGCCCTGGTGGAGGAAGTCAACAAGAATGGACTGCAGGACGAGGTCTTTATTGCCACCACCGGCTGTAACGGTTTCTGTGCGGCCGGTCCATTGATGATCGCCTATCCCGACAAGATATTCTATCAGAAGCTCAAGGTGGAGGACGTCCCCTATTTTGTTGAGGAATATCTGGTCAAGGGACGTGTGGTCAAAGAGCATCTCTTCGAAAGTCCGGAAGCTGCCGAGGCCATCCCGAAGATTTCAGATATCGGATTTTTCAGCCGCCAGGTCCTGGTGGCCCTGAAAAACAGGGGGCTGATAGATCCCGACAATATCGATGAATATATCGCCAGAGACGGGTACACGGGGGCTGCCAAGGCCCTTCTGGAAATGACCCCGGAGGAGATCGTTGAAGAGATGAAGACCTCCGGGCTCAGGGGTCGCGGCGGGGCAGGCTTTCCTACAGGTCTCAAGTGGCAGTTCTGCGCCGCAGCAACAGGCAGTCCCAAATATATGCTCTGCAATGCGGACGAAGGAGACCCGGGCGCCTTCATGGACCGATCCATACTTGAAAGCGATCCCCACTCTGTCCTGGAGGGGATGATCATCGGGGCCAAGGCCATCGGCTCTCATCATGGGTATATCTATGTGCGGGCCGAGTACCCCTTGGCCATCACACGGCTCCAGACCGCCATCAGACAGGCCAAGGAATACGGTCTCCTGGGTGAAGACATCCTGGGCTCCGGGTTCAACATGGAAATCGACCTCTATTTCGGGGCCGGGGCCTTTGTGTGCGGTGAAGAGACCGCCCTGATGCGCTCCATCGAAGGGCAGAGGGGCATGCCGCGGCCCAGGCCGCCGTTTCCCGCCAACAAGGGGCTCTGGGACAAGCCATCGGTCCTGAACAATGTGGAGACCCTGGCCAATGTCCCGCAGATCATCTACCGGGGCGCCAACTGGTTCAACAGCCTGGGCACGGAAAAGAGCAAGGGCACCAAGGTGTTTGCCCTGAGCGGCCGGGTCCGCAACATCGGCCTCATTGAAGTGCCCATGGGCACCCCCCTCCGGTCCATCATCTATGACATCGGCGGCGGCATCCCCGACGGCAAGAAATTCAAGGCGGTCCAGCTGGGCGGGCCTTCGGGCGGGTGCATCCCCGCACATCTGCTGGATACCCCGGTGGATTACGAGAACATCGCCAAGACAGGCGCCATTGTCGGTTCCGGCGGGATGGTGGTCATGGATGAAACCTCCTGCATGGTGGATGTGGCCCGGTTTTTTGTGGACTTTACCACAGACGAATCGTGCGGGAAATGCACCCCCTGCCGGGAAGGAAGCCGGCAGCTCCTCTGGATCCTGGAAAGGATCTGCCAGGGCCAGGGCGTTCCGGAAGACCTGGATCGTCTTGAAAAGCTGGCCAAGGTCCTTCAGGCAGCCTCCCTCTGCGGGCTGGGCCAGACCGTGCCCAACCCGGTCCTGAGTACCCTCAGATACTTCCGGCATGAGTACGAGGCCCATATTTACGACAAACACTGTCCCACAGGGACGTGCAAACGACTGAGCGCCCCCCCGTGCCAGTCCACCTGTCCCACCGGCCAGGATGTCGCCACCTATGTCGCCCTCATCGGTCAGGGCGAATTCGACAAGGCCTGGGAGATCATTCGAAAGGAGAACCCGCTCCCCATGGTCCTGGGCCGGATCTGTCCTCACCCGTGCGAGAGCAAATGCAAACGGGGGGAAACCGACAAACCCATCAGCATCTGTGCCCTCAAACGCTTTGCAGCCGACAGAAACCGTGACAAATTGAAAGAGATCCAACCTGCCCTGGTACGCTATCCTCAGGACAAGGTGGCGGTGATCGGTTCAGGTCCCGCGGGCCTTTCCACGGCCCACGATCTCACCCTCAAGGGCTATCCCGTCACCATATTCGAAGAACTCCCCGTGGCCGGAGGGATGCTTCGTGTAGGCATCCCCGAATACCGGCTCCCCAGGGATGTATTGAATGACGAAATCGATGCGATCCGGCGTCTCGGAGTGGACATACGGCTCGGCGTAAGGGTGGGGCGGGATATCAGTATAGACGAGTTGAAAGACCAGGGGTACAAGGCCTTTTTCCTGGGCATCGGGGCCCACAAAGGCCTCAAGCTCCGCATCCCCGGGGAGGATGAATTCGAGGGGTTTATGGACGCCGTCGCGTTCCTGAGAAAGGTCAACCTGGGAGACAGGAAGGCCCCCGGGAAAAAGGTATGCGTGATCGGGGCCGGAAACTCGGCCATCGATGCGGCCCGGACATCCCTTCGCCTTGGCGCGGAAGAGGTCCACATCGTCTATCGCCGCCAGCGGGAACAGATGCCGGCCAACCCGGCGGAAGTGGACGCGGCGGATGAGGAAGGGATCCATATCGACCTGTTGACCTCTCCGGTTCGCATCCTCGGAAAAGACGGCAAGGTGGTGGGCATGGAGTGCATCCGCAATGAACTGGGAGAGCCCGATAAGAGCGGCCGGCGCAGGCCGGTCCCCGTAAAGGGTTCGGAATTCGTCATTGAAGCGGATGTGATCATCCCCGCCATCAGCCAGCAGGCGGACCTTTCTTTTCTAAAAGAAGACCCCCAATTTCATATTACCCGGTGGAACTCATTTGAAGTGGATGAAAAGACCCTGGCCACCAATGTCCCGGGATTCTTCGCAGGGGGTGATGCCGTTACCGGACCGGCGACCGTGGTCCAGGCAGTGGGTGCAGGGCATAGGGCGGCCGTATCCATCGACTGTTATCTCCGCGGAAAACCGTTTAAGGGCTACTGGTATCCCAAGCCCCACCTGATGGTGGATCGGCTTGAATTGACCGAAGCGGATGAAAAGCTGGTGCGGCCCGTCATGGCCGAACTCCCGGTAAAGGAACGGGTCCACAACTTCAAAGAGGTGGAATTGGGCCTCGATGAACAAAGCGCTTGTCTGGAGGCCCGTCGCTGCCTCCGATGCGATCTCTAAGAATCCGATGGGAAAGGGCATATTGTTCCGAAATCGGATAGGCCCATCTTCCCGAGCCCCTGGATCCATCTTTTTGGTCCGGACCACACCCGATTCAGAGGGCTATTCAGCGCATCATCTCAAAGTTGACGAGGAATGATCTGAAAAAGTGACTGTCATAGAAAATAAACAACTCACGCTGTCCGAAATAAAAGAAGTCTTGCGTGCCAAGATATTTGCAGGGGAGGACAAGCCGGACATCACTGTCAAGGCAGGCACCGCAAGCGATCTCATGAGCGATATGCTCACAGGGAAGACCAGCGGTGTGGTGCTGCTGACGGGCCTCTGCAATGTGCAGGTCATACGCACCGCTGTGATTGCGGACGTTTCAGCAGTGATACTGGTAAGGGGTAAACGGCCGACGCAGGAGATGATTCATCAGGCCACGGAGCACGGACTGCCGCTCCTCTCAACGCCTTTTACCATGTTTACCTCCTGCGGAAGGTTGTGTGCAAAAGGACTTAGAGGCGTTGAGGAGAAGGCGCCCGCCCCGGCCGTTCCTCCCTATGGGTGCTGATGGACGGCCCCCGGTTCCGCCATCCGCGGCGATACAGGTACCCCGAGACAACCGCTTCCAGCCTCTCAAAAGATGGGAAAGGAGACAGTTCCCGGGTCTAATTGCCGATACATTCCAAGAGTGCGGGCAAATTGATCGTTCCATGTCCGATTGTATGGTGCGACATTGAAATTCTTATCAGAATTCGTGAAACCAGGAGGCTTGCTTAAGAAGTACACTGTCAAAGCCAGGGACTTCGTGAAGGCTGGGGAAGGATCCATTCGGATTCAGAGATTCCTCAAGTTTATCGGCTTTGATGCAGGCCTCATCCGTCGCATTTCCATCTGCGCCTATGAAGCGGAAATGAATGTGGTCATGCATGGCGGAGATGGCGAATTGAGGCTGCTGGTGGACCCGAAAACGATCATTCTTGATGTCATGGACAACGGTCCTGGAATCCCAGACATTGAACTGGCGCTCCAGGAGGGGTATTCCACAGCCTCGCCGGAGGACAGGGAGATGGGCTTCGGAGCGGGGATGGGCCTCCCCAATATAAAGAAAAATGCCGATTCCCTTGACATCCGGTCGAGCAACGGGAAAGGCGCCCATTTGACCATGTATTTTGAGGTACATACCGGATGACGGCCAAGGCAGTCCAGGACAAGGAACCCGTACGGTATATGCAGACCGATGAATCTCTCTGCAACGGGTGTGTCCTCTGCATGAAGGCATGCCCTACCAAGGCCATCCGCATCAGGGAGGGGAAGGCCCGCATCGAGGGGGTCTGCATTGACTGCTGTGAATGCGTTCGTGTCTGCCCGAGAGGGGCCATCCAGGCGATTACTTCCGAGAGTCTTGACTTAACGGAAAAAGACAACATCATCGTCAGCCCTTCCACGGTCCTATACTCGCAATTCGGAGAAGAGGTTCTGCCCAATGATGTCCTCCTGGGCCTCAAGCGGATGGGTTTCGGCTATATCCACGATCAATCCTACACCAGTGAAATCTTCAATCTGGCCGTGGAGCTCTATATCAAGGAAAACCGGGACAAACCGGATGCCCCCCTCCCCTTCATATCCCCTGTCTGCCCGGTGGTGGTCAGCCTCATCGCCTACCGTTTTCAATCTCTGCTGAAACATATCCCCCCCCTGATCACCCCCCGGGAGATTGTGGCCAGGGAGGGCAAAAAGCGATTGGCCGCACGATACGGTCGTGATGCCGACACCTTCAAAGTTCTTCACATCACGCCCTGCCCCTCCAAGATGATCTGCATGAAAGAATCCATCCTGCAGGAGCATTCCTATCTGGATGCGGCCATCGGGATCAACACCATTTACGGGGAGCTCAAAAAAAATATTCACGATGTGGAGGATGATATCGTCCTGCACCACTCCGGCGGCATCGGACTGAGCTGGGGCATGTCCGGGGGTGAGATTTCAGGGGTGGAGCTGAACTGCCTGGCGGTCTCAGGTCTCCAGGAGACCATCCGTTACCTGGAAAAGATCGAGATCGGCCTCCTCGCAGATATCGATTATGTGGAATTCCGGGCATGCACAGAAGGATGTCTTGGCGGCCCCTTCACGGTAATGGACAAATATCAGGGGAAAAGACACCTTCAGAAGCTCGTCCGGATGTTCGGGGTGGAAAAGCAGGTCAAGCATGGGTACGTGAAAAAACTCTATGACAAGGGCTGGTTTTTCACCGATAAGAGGGCATCCCATGAAGAAGCAATCACGCATTTATCTACCGTCGATATCGCCAGCGGAATTGAGAGGCTGAAACGGATCGAGGAAATTTTGAAACTCCTTCCGCGAAAGGAATGCGGGGCCTGCGGCTGCCCTGACTGTGCGACCTTTGCGGAAGATGTGGCAGATGGAAAAGATTCCATTCAAAGCTGCATTTTCTGGCGGGATCAAAAGAAGAAGGGGGCCCTTGGACCGGATAAAGCCATGCGCCCGTCGCGGGGATAAGCGGAAAAATCGCTATCTCACCGGATGCGATAAGGGAAAAGGGACAGAGGCTATTCCTGATCCTTCCCCGGATAAGGCAAATCTGAACGAAGCAGGATGCGTGTCATACGGGGCCGCAACCCCCTCTGGGCACGGGCCGACCTGTCGAGACGTTTCAAGGCATAGAAGGCAATGCCCATACCGAGACATCCCCCTGCAATGGAAGCAAACGTCGGATTGATAGCAAATGCCCCGCCTACAGCCCCCCCTAGAACAGCGCCTCCAATAAGGGCCGCCACAGGAAGAAGATAGACAAGAATGGAGAGGAGGAGGAACGAACCGGAGGGGATGCTGATCTCGATGCGATCCCCCTTTCCGGCCCCCAGATTGTTGGCGACTTCGATGATCATGTCTTTGCCAGAGGCCTCGTGGCACGAGTCCCGTGATTGACAGCTCGCGCACGCAGAGGATTTCTCAACCCGGACCGACGCCTTCTGGCCGGACACCTTGTCAACAACGCCTTGTTCGATGATCATGGAAACCCTGTCCCGTCAAGAATGTCCACATGAGATTTGACAACACTCGCTGTTTCGGGTTAAAAAGCGCACACAATAAATGCCTAAAGCGGATACCCGCAACCAAGGTGGCTCTCGAGTGACCTTTTATTATCAAGGGGGTTCGATGTTGCCAGACATCTGGAATGTTGGAATACTGGAATAATGGAAGGTTGGGAAAGGAACCTGGATCACCCAGGAAAGGTTTTTTTCTTTAAACCCATTATTCCATCATTCCACACTTCCATTATTCCAAATTGAAGACGTCACCCTCTCACAATCATCTTCTTGCTTTTCGCGACAGAAAATCTGGCGATAAGTGCCTAAAGTTGACGGTCTCGTAAAAAGTCAGAACTCAATCAAGCCGCCATTATGAGCATATGCTCATAATGGCGAACGGATAAAGTGTAAGTTTTTTCCTTTCGGTTCCAAGCATCTAAAAAATGCTCTTTGACAACATAAATAACG
>JAIPDI010000060.1 GCA_021737785.1 Deltaproteobacteria bacterium | reverse complement strand
CGATATTGAGCACCCGGGCCACCCCGTACTGCAGACTGAGGCCCACCGCCGTGACCGCATAGATGCCGCCCAGCAACAGACCGGAAATCACAATGTCCAGGATGGTCACCATCATTTATAACTGCCCATGTTCCGGGGGGGTTCCCTAAATAGCGCCTGAACGAAAACTCCGTTCAGGCACTGTTTATTGGTTTTCCGGGTTTCCGTTCGGGGACTAAATAGGGGAGCCGGTTATCTGTCATCGGTTAATCCCGCGGGTACTGGGGATCAGTGGGCACCGCAAGCGGACCGCAGATAACCGATAACCGATAACTGTCTAACAAGCCGGAAGATCTCTTCCCTGAAAGAGGAGTCCCCTCTCAGGGAGAGATCCAATGGATACATACAGGCTATTTTTTGGGCCATGGGGGCTTGGGGTATTCCGGCGGGGCCGTGCGTTTGGGACCCGGGTCGATCACCTCGAACACGCCTTTCTGCCACTGGCCGATCTCGCCGGGGTGATTGACAAAATACCGGTCTTTGTCATACCAGTAGGGTCCCAGGGCCGTGTCGAACTTCTCCGTGGCCATGATGTCCCGGATCTTTTTCTGGTCCAGGGTTCCGGCCTTCTCGATGGCCTGCTGGAAATGCTGGAGCGATGACCAGTAATACAACCCGCCCCAGTAGTCGGGTTCTTCACCAAAAAGCTTAACGAACTTGTCAACAAACTCCTTAGCGCCTGGAGAGGTCTTGGCGTTCCAGGCCCCGCCGCCCATGACGCCCTCGATACCGCGCTCTCCAAAGGTCCCTTTATAGAGCGGCGGAGAGAAGGGGAGGACGGTCAGAAAAAAGGCATTGAAATTGATTCCCAGTTCCATTGACTGGCCGGTCAGGAGCATCCCGCCGTCCGGATAGCACGCAGCCGCAAAGGCATCCACATTGAGGGATTTTGCCTCTTTCAAGAATTGAGACATGTCCTTGATCCCCGGGGGATAGCTTTTGTTCAGCTTGACGTCGATCCCCTTTTTCTTGAAATAGGGGACCATGGCATTGCCGTATTCAATGCCGTGAAGATCTGCGCGATAAATCACGGCTACCGATTTGACGCCCACCTCTTTAAAAATATCGGCAAGGGCCGGGGCCTGGGTATCGGAAAAATTTAACACCTGGAAAAAGTAGGGGAGGCTCAGTTCCTTGAGCTTCAGGGCGCCGCCAGGTCCCCCGATCAATATGTACCCGTACTTGTTGGCAACGGGCGCAGCAGCAAACAGCCAGGCCGTTCCCCATGGGGGAAAGACAAAGTCCACCTTGTCCTCTAAAATGAGCTTTTCCAGAAGGTTCGTCATGGTACCGATATCGCTCTTGTCGTCGTATCGTTTAAGTTCAACCGGCAGCTTCTTCCCGTATTCCTTCACATAGATGCCGCCGTTTTTGTTGACCTCATTGACCCACAGCTCATAGATCTTGCCGCCCGATATGGCAACCCCTCCAGCCAACGGCCCTGAGAGAGAGATGGCCTGCCCGATTACTATTTTGTCTTTAGATCCTTTGTCCGCGGCACCAGCAGTACCGGCCAGGAAAACCACCAGGATCACAAAAACCAATACCCCGTGCCATACCCTACTTTTTGTTCTCATCTTTTGCCCTCCTCGCTAAAGCGGCCTAACGGCCGCAACCAAATTAGTGGCCAGCGTTTTACCGATAGTCGTAACGCAGCCGCACCTCATCCCTTTTTGGCTTGGGAGCCGTTCTCCTGAGATCTCTCCTTTCTTAAACCCTCTGCTTCCTTTACTGATGGTTTTACAAATCACTCATCTCCTGCATCACATCGCCTTCAAATTCCATCCGAAAAACGCTCGGGCGGGTGTGAACAGGCGTTTACGCGACCCCCCAATCGACACCGGCGCTGCTGAGTGCGGCTCCTGACACATCTACGATAGATGCACCGCCGTCAATCAAAAGCACGGATCCGGTCATAAAAGAAGCATCGTCGCTTGCCAAATAACTGCAAATACCCGATATCTCGTCGGGGGCAGCTACCCGCCGAAGAGGGACGTTGGACGATATGCAGTCGAAAACGCCGTCCACGTCCGTTGAGAGTACCTCCGTAAGGGGACTGAGTGCCTCCTCCAGCATCTTCGTCCGGGTTGCCCCGGGACAGACGGCATTGCAACGTATTTTGAATCTCCCATAATCTAAAGCAGCTTGCCTTGTCAGCATGTTGAGGGCGGCCTTTGAGGTGCAGTAGGCCGCCATGCCGGGCAGGCAGCGTAGCCCGCCGAGAGAAGAAATATTGATAATCGATCCGCCGCCGCCTTTAATCATATGCGGTATCGATGCCTTCATGGCCAGAAAAGACCCCGTCAAATTTATCTCAATGACCTGTCGCCAGAGTTCCTGATCCAGATCTGTAACCGTTCCGCCCGGATCGATTCCGGCGTTGTTTACCAGCACATCGAACTTCCCTCCGAATTTCAGGGCCGTCTCAACCATCCGCTCCACGTCTTTATACTTCGAAACATCCCCCGAACATGTCGTTACCATGTCTGAGGGTAGTGATTGGGCCACCTGATCCAGCATTGACCGGCGCCGGCCGGTGATGCATATCTTTGCGCCATCCGCAATAAATCGCTTTGCGATGGCAGCACCGATACCGGTGCCCCCTCCTGTTATGAGGGCTGTTTTCCCTTTCAAGTTCATTCACTGCCTCCTTCCGTTGATGGTTGTTTCAAACCCATATCAATTTCTCCTGAAGTCAGCTCGATCCCCTAAGAGATCGTTTTGGCGTTGCCTGTCGATAATCACAACGGCTGCATGTCTTCCGGATAGAAGGTCACCGATAGTTTCCTGATCAAGGCACCCGCAGGTGTATTGGCGATTTTCCCATCTTCGCCGATGGCGAAGAACTTACCGGTTTCCCTCATCTGGTCCCAGTTGTGGAAGAACACCGTGGAGACCGGCAGGCCGAATTCGCGCCAACTGAAAATGTACTGGTTGACGTCGAATTTGTAGGTGATGTGAAGTTCAACGTCCGACTCCCCTTTCAGGGGTCCGACAATGCAATGCCAGGCATAACGCTTCTCGTTCAGATAGATATGTTCGAAACATTGGTTGGGGTTGTAGATGTAAAGGGCCCGAAGCCCTATCAGATCGCGGGTGGGCGCCGGCTTCAGGCCTGTGGGCGGGATTGCCGGATCACCGAGTACGCCGGGAGTGAAATCCTGTATTGCACGGGGCTCTTTACCGATATCCCCCTCGCGCATAACAGTGTGCACTGACAGCGCCTGACGGCTTTCGGTGTTGACGAAAAAGGTGCGGCATTGTCGCGGTTCATTGGCAAAGGTCATGTCAATAAAGTACGTTCGAGGCGCAACCTCGATCGCCTCGTACCAATCCGTTCCGTTCGTGGAACCGCTCCGCCAGTTCACCTTGTTGGGCTCAATGAATTCGAGATCGAAGACCGTCCCTGAATCCAGGGTAATTTTCATCTTTTGATTGACCAAATCCGACGTTGATTGAATTCGATGGTAGGCCATATCCGCTGCATAGTCCTCGTACTTATAATCGGTTTCGCCTTCTCTTTGTGGCATAAAAAGCCTCCTTTCAATCAGTGAATGGCAATATTTTCAGGCAGTTGTTGCCCTTAGAAATCGAATGTCCGGTCCAGCTCTTCATCTGAAATGGAGAAGACCGTATTGTGGGGCGGGAGGGCCTCCTTGTAGAAGAACCCGGGCAATCGATCGTCCTTGCTGGTGAATCCGGCCTTTCGATTGAATTCCCGCTCCGCCTGAAGCACCTTAATTCCCAGGGCCGGGACATCCTCCGGTCCAAGCTGTGTCCCGAATTTGGCATTGATGGCCTGGAGGAGGGCCCCGCCCCCTTCAGGGGTGGTCAGGGTCACATAGGCCATTAAACACAGGCCCGTGCAGTCGGCCGCGGCCGTGGCGATCTGCAGATACCTGGAGGCCTCCACCTGGCCTTCGGGGCTCAAGGGATCCAGCTTCTGCTCCAGGTATTCGCCGATCACGTTTCCGGCGGTGTGATCCGCGCCCATGGGCGAGGTGGCAAATGTCACGCCGTTCCCCTGCATGGCCCTCGGATCGTAGGCGGCAATGCTCTGGCCCTTTACCACCGGAACCCGGGCGTGGTTTAAGTGCTTCCCCACGGCAGCAGGCCCTTGCCCCAGAATCCTGCCGAACGGAGTGCCCGAGGCGATCTCCTCCACCATCTCGACGGCGGCCTCCCCGTCCCCAAAAGATTTGTAGCCCGCATCCATGGCCACGCCGACGGCCACCCCCGTGCTCATGGTATCCACGCCGATGTCGTCGCAGAGAAAATCCAGCCGCGCCACCATGTCCAGGTCGCCGATCCCGGTCATCCCCCCCATGGACCAGATGGTTTCGTATTCAAGAGAGCTCGTCACATACTTGCCCCCCTTGTCTACGAACTCGTTGGAGCAGTGGATGATGCACTGGGCGCACCCCATATGGGTGGTCTTCCCGCCCCGCTCCTGAATCATCCGGGCCATGGCCTCCCCGCTGATCTTTTCCCATCCGTCCAGGACACCCTTTGTGGCATTGTAGCTGGGAAACGCCCCCATGGCGTTGACCGGGGCCACCAGGCCGGCCGTCCCCAGGCCGGGCATCATTTGCCCGGCCACAGGATGGGCCTTGATGACCTTGACGATCGCCTGGTTGGCCGCCTTGAAGGCCTCGGGATCGGCCAGAGGATCGGCGTTGTCGCCCCGCTGGTCCACCACGATGGCCTTAAGCCCTTTTGCGCCCATGACCGCGCCCAGACCCCCCCGGCCCGCGGCCCGGCAGGGCCGGCCGTCCACATCGGTGCTCTGTATGGAGGCCGCAGCCAGCCGCTGCTCCCCGGCAGGGCCGATGCAGAGCACGGCATTCTCCGCCCCATAGGTCTCGAACAGCTTCTCCGCCAGGGCATAGGTCCGCATCCCTTTAAGGTCCTGCGCTGAAATCAGCTCGGCCTTGCCGTCCCGGTCGATCCTCAGGAGGTATCGTTCTTCTTCCGGGCACTGGCCCTCAATAATCAGGGCCGTGATCCCTAAGTTTCCCAGGGCCGCGGAAACCGTTCCGCCCGCATTGCTCTCCTTGATCCCCCCGGTGAGCGGGCTTTTCGACCCCACAGAGATGCGGCTGGTATTGACCAGCGGGGTCCCTGTCAGGGAACCGGGGGCAAAAATGAGTTTATTCTCCGGACCCAAGGGGTCACATTTCGGCGGGACTTCCGTGTTCACAAAGATGGATGTCAGACCCCTCCCCCCGAGCCCGAGATATGCCTGCGGCACCTCCTCAACACGGACCGCCTTGTCGTTCATATTCACCCTGATAAATTTCATGTCTGTGCCCCCCTTTCCATGAGAAGTGACTGAAGTGCGCCAAAGTGTCTACAACCGCAGGACCGGCTTGATCACCAGCCCCTTTTCCATGTCTTCCACGGCCTGATTGATGTCTTTAAAGGGATAGAAGGCGATCATGCGGTCAAAGGGAAACCGGCCCTGCCGGTAGAGCTCGATCAATTTGGGGATAAAGAGATCGGGAATGGCATCCCCTTCAATGATCCCCCGAACCGCGCGGCCGTTCATGATCAGGTCCATATTGAGAGTGACCTCGGTGCCCGGGGCCACCACCCCCACCAGGCCGCACACGCCGAGGAGAGGGAGAATGTCTACGGCCTGTCGCAATACCGCCGGGTTCCCCACGCACTCAAGGCTGAAATTCGGGCCTCCACCCGTGATCTCCTTGACCGCTTCAACCACATCCCCTTCACCGGCATTGACTGTGTGGGTGGCGCCCAACTCCCTGGCCATGGTGAGTCGGTCAGGATGGATATCCACGGCGATGATGGTGGTGCAGCCGCAGACCGCCGCGGCCATGATGGCGCTCATCCCCACGGTCCCTGCGCCGAATACGGCAATGGATGTGCCTGCGCTGGCCTTGAGAGAATTGATGACCGCACCTGCCCCGGTCATAATACCGCAGCCCATGGGGCCTAAGATTTCAAGAGGGATATCCCTGGGGACTTTCACGACATTCCGTTCCACAACCAGGGCATAATCCGCAAAGGCAGACTGCCCAAAGAAACTGCCATGAACAACCTGCTCTCCCTTCCGCATGGTTGTTGTTCCGTCGGGCCTGGCACCGCTGAAATTGAGCTGCAAAAAATTTTCGCAATAAGGGTCCTTGCCTGCCTTGCAGGAGGGGCATTCCCCGCAGGACATCCAGCTCAGGGTCACATGATCCCCGGGTACCACCTTGGTGACCCGAGATCCCACCTTTTCCACCACGCCAGCCCCCTCATGACCGAAGACACTGGGAAGCGGGATCGGCAGATGCTGGTCCCTCCCGGCCAGATCGGTGTGACAGATGCCGGAACCGACCAGACGGACCAGAATTTCATCATCACTGGGTTCGCTCAGATCCAGCTGTTCAAGGACAAATTCGCTGGAAGGTTCGAAAATGACTGCCGCTCTAATTTTCATCACGTCCTCCTATCGTTATTTGAGTGGTTTACGCAAACTCTTAATAATGGCCGACAAAAATGGCAGGAGTTAGAATCAACACACCATCATGATAGTTGAGTTCATCCCCTAAGCGTCTCAGTTCAGTTGATGACACCTGAAAGGCGATGAGTTGCCCAATCAACAATGAGATATCTTCTCATTTGATGAGTAGTTAGCAAGTCGAATGAATCTTGTCTATTATACGAAAGTATACTTTTTCAGAATGGAAGACGTGGGTGAATATTTGGGCGGCATGGGTAGTGCAATGTGTCGCCGAGGGGGAAGGATAGAATAAGACTAACTGGTCAATATCCTGTTGATCAGGGTGGTTCTGTTATTGACTCCGATTTTTTCATAAATGCTCTGAAGGTGCTTTTTGATGGTCACTTCGCTGACGTACAACTTGCCGGCTATTTGTGCATTTTTCAATCCCAAGAAAAGAAGATTCACCACATCAATTTCTCTTCGACTCAGATGGAATGTATCCATGAGATACTGCGGATCGATGTTCGCAGGTGACCTTTCTTCGATGGAGACCATGAACATCTGTGAGTCTTCCAAATCCGATTCCTGGTCAAGGACTTTTGACACAAGCGAAAAACGACTTTGATTTGGGCCGTTGACAACACTATGCCTCGGGATGGTCATCCCTCCGGTGGGCCAACTTTTTTGGTTGGATCTGATCTCCTGACAGTCCTTTAATAACCGGGAGAAAACCACATCCGTGTGGTTCTCTGCAGATCCCGAACCCTTCAACTTGCCACAAATTTCCTCCGCTCTCGGGTTTTTGTATACAATTCTAAGGCTTTCATCCAGCAGGATCACCCCTGTCGATTGTTTTTCAATATACGCCAGTATATTTCCACTGAGTGTTATCCTTTTTCGAAGGTCGTTATGGGCCAGCGCATGTGCCAGGTAAGGAGAAATGGCTTTTGCCGTTCGGATTTCCTTTTCGGCAAAGCGACGGGATTTCCGAGGTCGGGTCAATACGATTCTGCCGTAGAGTTTTTTCTCAGCGACCAGATTGACAATCAGTTTGTGGTGGATCTTCTGAGGTTTCAGAAAGTCATTATAATATTCCGTGGGCCGGAATGAATCATAGCTGATGACCTTTTCCAGATAAGGCAGTCGCCCCTTTGTATCCAGGCCATGGGTCAGCTGCAGTGGGTCGAATTGGTGATAATAAGTTTTGTAATACTTGCAGTATGCTTTTTCCAGTTGTTCGAGAATGATAGAGGTGAGTTGTCCCCGTCCATCCGGGAGAAATAAAATGCCTCCTTCTGCGGAAATGGAGTGAAAGAAGGCACTCAGCGCTTTCTGTCTGACCAGTTTACCATCCATAGATTCATTGGCTGCACTGATCACTTCCAGAACATCGGTCAGGACGGGGTAAGGCAGTTTATTCATCATTATGTCACCTTGACCCTTTGGACAGAAAACCATAATAGTTGAGCAACATTATATGAAGAGCCCTTCGGTCTTCGGCTGGGCGCCGATAGTCGTGAACGACCCGCCAGCATGATGTTGTCAGGCTGCACACGTCCTACACTGGCAAACGGCGTGTCATGTTCGTCCGGTGTCGCCCCACGACAATTCCTCCTCTTGGCACAGACTATAGATAGTCAGGCCTTGAGTGTCAAGAAAAAGCCAAATATTAGAATTGTGGTGGAAATCAGGAGAATTCTGACAATTATGAATCCCGGTTGACCCGGGGTCCGGCGGGATGTATTAAGCGCTCGTAAACGGCACCTTACCGCTTCCTGAACTGAAAGGACTGCCGTCACATCTGCCTGAACAGGTGCATGTGGCGGTTGCTCACGGTCAGGGTATCGCTGCACCCTTTGAGCCTGATCACCCCCTTGCCTGTGAGGGATCGGCTGACGCGGTCGATACTCCCCACGTTGACGATGGTGCCTCGGTGAATTTGCCAGAACCTTTCGGGGTCCAACTCTCCTGCCAGTTCGCGGATCGATTTGCGGATGAGCGACTCGCCATCCTGGGTGATGACCAGCGTGTATTTGTCCTGGGCCTTGAAGTAGATCACCTCATCCACCGGGACCAGGCGAACACCGTCGCCCTCATGAATGCGGACATAGCGGAGCCGGCGGGATCCCCCCTCGTCCGAGATCCGGATCATGAGACGACGGAGCGTTTCAACGGGAACGGCCGCCCCGGTCTCCAATCCCTCCTTGAGCCGTATCACCGTCTTTTGAAGCCGCTCATTGGAAACGGGTTTGAGCAGGTAGTCCACCGCCTCCTTGTCAAAGGCCTCCACCGCGTACGCGTCATAAGCCGTCACAAAGACGACGCGGCAGGCGCCTGCGATCTTATCGGCCACCTCCATGCCTGTGAGACCCGGCATCCGGATATCCAGAAAGGCGATGTGGGGGTGATGCCGCTCAATCAGGTCCAGGGCCTGTTCGCCGTTTTGCGCCTCGCCCGAGATGATGAGTTCGGGCCAGACCTCGGAAAGCCTTGCACGCAGAAATTGCCTTAGAAGCGCTTCGTCATCCGCTATGATGGCCCGGATCTCAGTCATGGGGAATCTCCAGGATCGCCTTCAGCCCGGAAGGCTCATTTTCCTCCAGAATCAGCCGTGCCTCTCCGTCAAAAAGGGCCTTCAGCCGTTCCCTGACATTGGCAAGGCCGACGCCCGCAACGGATTCATCTGAAAGCCCTGCGCCCGTGTCCGCAACAACAACACGATAGCGGTCGGCACTCTCCTCGGCGTGGATGAGAATATCTCCGCCCTCGATACCAGGTTCGATTCCGTGTTTGACGGCATTCTCTACAAGGGGTTGAACCAGCATGGGAGGAAAGGATAGGTTCCGGAGGGTTTCCGGGACATCGATGGCGTAACGAAGCCGTTCTCCCATTCTGACCTTGTGAATTTGCAGATAGGCCCGGACAAGATCCATCTCCTGCCCCAGGGTGGTTGTCCGTTCCCGGGACCTCGAAAGTGATGATCGGAGATAGCGGGTGAGATCCACAAGCATGGTCTTCCCTCTGCCCGGATCGGTATCGAGAAGGCTCAGGATATTGGAAAGGGTGTTGAATAGAAAGTGGGGCTCGATCTGTGCCTGAAGGAGCTTGAGATGGGTTTCCAGTGTCTGTTTTTCAAGAGTCAGGCCTCGGATCTGTTCTTCCTGGAGCTGGGCCTCGGTTTGGGAGATTTTTTCCCTGGAAAAAAAGAAATAGGTGATCATGGTTCCGAAAAGGATGCCCACAAAAAGTATCTGGATGAGAAGTGCAGGCCTCCCGGGGAGGATCTCTGAGAAGGATATGCCTGCGATCCAGGCGCCGATAAACGTTCCGGCCGCGGCCCCGGCAGACATGGCGATCACGAGCAGGATGGCATGGCCTACGAGGGAAGGACGTTTGACAAGAAGATGCCCGACAAGAATGAACAAACAGATGCACAGGCCGACGCATTGGGAAAAAATAAAGTTGATGGAAAACCCGCCTCCGAAACCCAGGTGGGTGAGGAAGAGGGCGATGATGGTATTGAACAGACCCGTCAGGGCGAGGGAGTTGAGGAGCCTCTTTTTGTCGAGTCGGAATTCCATAAGCCCTTTTCTATCACCCGGACCGGAATGGATCAATCAACCAATTGCCAGTGCAGGCGTTTTTTCAGCTCCAGTCTTCCATGATCTGTTGGAAGGTCATCTCGCCGGCCCTGAGAACACCCCCGTATCCGCCGCCAGGGTTTCCCCAGGCGCTGGCCAGGTAAAGGCCTTTCACAGGTGTTCGGTTGTCGATCCGGTTCATGAAGGCATTGTCCATGGACTGCTCGAATCCGTAGATGGCCCCCTCCGTATTTCCGGTGTATCGCCAGCACGTAAGCGGGGTCCCGGCCTCTTTCACCTCGATCATGGAACCAAGCCCCGGAATCAGGTGTTCCTCGGTGCGCCGGATCAATATGTCGGTCCACCGGTCCTTTTCGGTTTGGTATGCCCCTTTGTTCCCCGCCCTGTAATCCGTTTCGAATTTTCTCCAGGGGTCATAACCGGAAAGACAGATGATCTTCAGGGTGGAGGTCCCGGGGCTGGAGTAGCCTTTGTAGAGGGTGTCGTAGAGGGTCACGCCGAAGCTGCATGTCTCCACTTCTCCCTTGACGCAGGAGAGATAATCGGCCTCAGCCCCTTGCCCCGACCCTACCCCTGTAGCGTACCATGGCACGGTCCCCCGCAGCTCGCGGTTCAGTCCCAGCCAGACAATAAAGCAGGAGATGCTGGGCCGGTAGGACAGGAGCTTCTTATGGTACTCCTCAGACACCGCATTCGAGGGGAGCATGTCTTGAAATGTGGTCAATGCACTGGCATTGCTCACCACGGCCCGTGCCGGGAGGACGTCTCCCGCAACTGTCCGGACCCCCTTGACCGCGCCCTGATCAATAAGAATCTCCTTTGCCTCGGTCTCGCAGCAAACCTTTCCTCCTGAACGTTCTATGGCCTCTGTCAGAAGATCGCTTAAGTTCTGGGACCTCTCCTTGATGTAATAAGAGCCGTTTTTCAGGTATCCGCCGGTGGCAACGGCGTAATAGAATCCTGAGAGCTTTGAAGGGGGCAGACCGTAATAGGGCCACATGGCCGAGAGGACCTCCCTTGCCCCAGGGTCCTTCACATATGCATCCAGCAGATCCGCCAGGGTCTTGTTGCGGACTGCCCACATCTTTGGATACTGGAGTGGAAAGATGGGCTTAAGGAGGGTCTTCAGGAATTTCGATTTAGGCCCATAGGCATGGGTTTCCCCGCAAATGTCGAGAACCCCCTGAATAAAGCCGCGAATGCCGCTCGCCTCTTGAGGAAAGTGCTTACCCATCTCCTCAATAAAGGCCTCGGGATCGGCCTGAGGGAACAGGATTTCTTTATCCCCGACTCCGGTCCGAAAGGCCTCGGGAAGCGCTACAAAATCGAGCTTGTCCATAATGCCGAGATTCCGGAGCATCTGTCCGGCGGCGCCCCCTTTGATGGCGGTCCCTTCCAGCGACACCTCGAAAGAGAACTTCCCCCCTGCACGGTCAAATGCAGTGGCGTATCCTCCGGGGATGTCGTGCTTTTCGATCACGGTCACGGGAATCCCCTGTTTTGCCAGATAGGCTGCGCAGCAAAGCCCTCCCAGGCCGGCGCCGATGACCACGGTGGGATAGTCCTCCTTCGGCCCCATTCCCGAGGCAAGGGCCTCCATTCTGTTCCAGTCAAGGGCCATTGCCGCCCCTGCCATGGCAGTGATGGACAAAAAGGAACGACGCGATATCTGCTGAGCCAACATGATGATCCCTCCTTTGAAACGTGTTGCGGGTTGTAACTCTCCTGTCTGCATCCGTTTTATGCAATTCTCAACAAATTTTTTAATGCTGCAACAGGATTGCGACGAAAAGGAGATTTCGGGGGACGAAGTGCGAGATCATGGGTTTTATTTGCGTTCCGCACATGCATTCCCACGCAGGGCATGGGAACGAGGGGAGCATCCAGTTCCGAGGGATATCCAGTTTCCAGTTGGGCCTATGAATCTTCTCAGGACGGTATTCAACCTTCGATCCCCAAAGCCTCCCTGACCCGGACCGCCAGGTCGTGCATGGAAAAAGGCTTCTGAATAAACCGGATGCCTTTGTCCAGCACCCCATGGTGGGCAATGACGTCGGCCGTGTAGCCGGACATGAACAGGGTCTTGGTTCCCGGCCGTTTTTCGGTGAGGCGCACGGCCAGGTCCTTCCCGCTCATCTGCGGCATTACCACATCGGTCATGAGCAGATGGATCCTGCCGGGATGCCTGCGGGCCACACCCAGGGCGTCATCGGGGCTGTTGGCTGCATGCACCGAGTAGCCCAGGCTTTCGAGCATCGCCTTGCCGATGTCCAGGATCTCCGCGTCATCTTCCACCAGAAGAACCGTCTCCCCGCTTCCCATCGGGAGTTTCTCCAGGCTATCCCGGGGTTCGCTTTCAGCCTCACCTTTGTGCCGGGGGAGATAAATCCTGAAGGTGGTCCCTTTTTCAGGCTCGCTGTAGACATTGATGAATCCGGCGTTCTGCTTCACAATGCCGTACACGGTGGAAAGCCCCAACCCCGTCCCTTTACCCACTTCCTTGGTGGTGAAAAACGGGTCGAAGATATTCTCAAGCGTTTCCCTTTTCATGCCGCAACCCGTGTCGCTTACAGCCAGCATCACGTACTCACCGATAACAAATCCCGCATGTTTGCTGCAATAGGATTCGTCCAAAACCACATTTCGTGTCTCGATGATGAGCTTCCCCGTCTTGGAAATGGCGTCCCTGGCATTGATGCAGAGGTTGGCCAGGATCTGATCCACCTGGGCAGGGTCCATTTTCATTGGCCAGAGACCCGTGCCGGGCTGCCACGACAGGTCAATATCTTCCCCGATGAGCCTCCTCAGCATCTTGAGCATCCCTTCCACGGTTTCATTCAAGTCCAGCAGCTTGGGCGCGATGGTCTGCTTTCGGGCAAAGGCCAGAAGCTGACGGGTCAGATCCGCCGAACGGTTGGCCACCTTCTGGATCTGCTCGAGATTTGAATACAGCGGATCCCCGGGGTTCATCTTCATGAGCATCATCTCGGTCCGCCCCAGGATCACCGCTAACATGTTATTGAAATCGTGGGCCACACCCCCTGCCAGCCTTCCCACCGATTCCATCTTCTGGGCCTGAACCAGCTGGTCCTGCAATTGCCGGTGCGCTTCCTCGGCCCGCTTGCGCTCAGTGATGTTTGCAAACACACAATGGGTTTGCAGGAACCGACCCATTTCATCATGGCCGACCCTGCCTCCGAAGAGTGTTGCGATGATTTCTCCATCCTTGCGCTTCATCTCGAACTCGAGACCACTGACATGACCTTGCCTCTTAAACTCGATGAAACTATTGGAGAAAAGCGTGGGGCCGTCACCGGCTAAAAAGTCACCGAACCATCGGCCGATTACCTCTTCCCGCCTGTATCCAAGCTCTTCCAGCCACGCGGTATTGACCTCGATGATATGGCCCTCTTCGTCCAGGGATTGGTAGGGGGATGCAGACTCCTCGTAAAGTCGTCGGAACCGCTGTTCGCTCTGATGCAGGGCCTCCTCGGCCCGTTTATGACGGACGATTTCCCATGTCACGTCGGCCAGATAGGAGACGTTCTCCTCATCGTTCTGCGTGTAGTCGGTCGGTTTGTTGCCTACCCCTAAGATGGCCACCAGCTCCCCTCCCCGCATCACGGGTACCACCAGCTCGCGCACCACCTGGGCATGCCCCTCGGGCAGTCCCTTTTTGTGAGGAAGGGATGCATAATCATTATGAATCACCGGTTTTCTCTGGTGAACGCAGTCCACCCAGACACCGGCCCGGTCGATGCTGTAATGTGTCCCTTTGCCTTCCGCCCGGCAGAAATCCTTCAGGGTCCGGGTCGACCACTGCTGAAGCGAAAGGGTCTTCTGATCGGGTTCCACAAAGTGATAAAAGCTGATGGGGCTGTCGACAAAGGCACCCACTTCGTCCAGGGCCCGGGTCAACAGGTCGTCCAATGTATGGTCCAGGGCATACCCGATGAGGGAAAGGCGTGTTTCAGCCAACCGCCGGTTCAGTCTCTCTTCGCTCTGGTCCCTGAAAACCAGGACCACGCCGACCACTTGGCCCGTATCGTCCCGAATGGGCGCCCCGCTGTCGGCAATGGGTATCTCCCGGCCGTCGCGGGCCAAGAGGAGGGTGTGATTGGCCAGGCCCACGACTCTGCCCTCTTTGAGGACCTGCGCCACCGGGTCCGCCACCGGATGCCGTGTCTCTTCGTTGATAATGTGAAAGACCTCGCTTAACGTCTTTCCCCGGGCCTCTTTCTGATTCCATCCGGTGAGGGTCTCGGCCACCGGGTTCATGAGTTCCACCCGGCCCGTGGCGTCAGTGGCGATCAACGCGTCGCCGATGGCCTTCAAGGTGACGGCCTCCTTTTCCATGCTCGCACGCAACAGGGCTTCGGAGCGGTACAGGTCCCGGTAGTGTGCCTTGAGATTTCGCTGCCAGAGGATCAGCCCGACAGCCGAGAGAAGGAGCAATACCCCCAGCATCAGCCCGAGGATCATCAGGGACCGAAAACGCCATTCTGCGTAGATCTCGGCTGCGTCCACCTTGGCCAGCATGAACCAGGAGGAATCCGGGATCGGCAGGATTGCTGCCACCACTTCAATCCCGCGATAGTCCGTTCCTTTCACAATCCCTTCATTGCCTTGGACGGCCATGGCCGCAGGGAGATCGGACTGACTCAACGGGATCCTGAGCTTCAAGGCCGTGCCTTTCTTGTGGCGCAGCTCATTCAGATAAAGCACCTCATCGCCGTCCCGTCGGACCAGAAGGGTTTCGGCACTCCTTCTGGGCCTCGGCCAGAATTGGATGAGGGGGTAGAGGAATTGGGTCGCATCGCAGATCAAGACCAGGCCGCCGATCGGGTTTCCGGTCCGGTGTTTGTCGCCAAAGATTGGCGTGATGACGGAGATATGGGGTGTCGAATTATTCACCCCGGTGCGCAGATCCGTGAATACAGGCATGCCGTTGCGCAACGCGGTGGACAGGGCTGAGGCATAGTCGCTGTGGTCATGAGTGTTCGCCTTCACGCACAGACGCATCATCCCCTCCGGGTCCAGCAGGAGAAGGTCGGCGTAATCGTGCTCCTTCTGAATTTGGCGCAGTACAGCAAGGAGCCGCTGGGCGGAATCGCCTTCCGGATCGGCCCGAAAGCGTGTCACGGCCTCGATCAGAGATGGATTTTGCACGAGGAGTTCGGCATCCACCCGTTGGTCTTCCCGCCAGGCGGCGATCTGGTCTGCCTTGAGCCGGGCGATGGCCGTTAGATTCATTTCCATTTCCTGTTGCTGCTGCGTTTGCTGGTCCATAAAAAACCATACCCCGCCTGAAATAAGCAACAGGATGATGGCCGCAAGTCCGCATTTCATCCAGAGGGGAAATGCCGTTTCTCTAAACCGGTCCGTCATATATTATCCCTTCTTCCTTCCAGAAGGTGGTCCCCACTCGGAGCAGAGTATTCCATCCATGGGGGCCGGATTCCCATCGAATATCGGGGCTTCTCATCGGGATCACCGCCACGCTGCGCCGTAGGTCAAGCCCGAGAAGAAATGCCTGACATTAATCCCCAGGGAATGAACCCTGTATCCGCCCTCCTGAACGACCAGGGTGCGGAGGTTCAGGCCGCCGATAAGTTTCCCGTTTTCAAAAAAATCACCCGCCGTTAGCATCCATGACCCGGTCGGGTCATGTTTTGCCGGGTCCAGTCCCAGGGGTACGACCAGGAATATGGGCTTGAATTTCCGGATGCGGCTGATGGCCCTTTTCAGGGCCTCTCGATATTGGACGCCGGTGATCACTTCGGGCAGAGGAATGTTCAGATTGTAACCTTTTCCAGGCCCTTCCCCCTTCTCATCTTCAAATCCGGAGAAGTAAGGATAGGCGACCCTCGGGTGACCGTGGATGGAGACGGTCAGGACATCCGATCGCTCATAGAAGATGTCCTGCGTGCCGTTGCCATGGTGGTAGTCCACGTCCAGTATGGCCGTCTTTCCGTAGCGGCACAGATAATTTGCCGCAATGGCGGCCGAATTGAAATAGCAGAACCCGCCGAATACATGACGTTCCGCATGGTGTCCCGGGGGGCGAACCAGGGCGTAGGTCATGCGATAGCCTTCCAGGATGGCCTGGGCCGCGGTGAGAGCGCAGTCCACCGCCCGCTTGGCCGCGTGATAGGCGTTTTGATTGAGGGGGGTAAATACGTCCATACAGAAATATCCGGCACGGACCGGCAGGTCTTTGGGCGGACGGGCCGCGTTCCGAATGGGAAATACATATGGGTAGACGGACTTGTCCGGGGCCAATTTTGTGCACACCGCCTTCAGGTATTCTACAAACCGCCTGTCATGGACTGCAGTGATATATTTTTTCGAAAAATGGCGTATGGGCAACCGTTCGAAGAGATCTGTTTTTTCAAGTTCCTTGAGAATGGATCGAATCCTCACGGGCGATTCCACGTACCCCCGTTCGGGTACGTGATGGATCTGGTGTTTATCGCTGACCACCAGCCCGAGCCGGTGAACCATGGAGCGCCGGGTCATGCTGTTCGGCCTCCCGGTGGTGTTCCGTCTTGCATATCTGGGTTCCCGAAGGCGGACCGGGTCGTCTTTTATAGAGGCGACTACCTTGTCGATATAGCCGGCCGGACATTTGGAACCGTATTTGCGCTCCAGGATCGCTCGCACAATGCGGCGGCAGTGTTCACGGGAAAGCGCTTTCGGATGTTCCAGGGCATCGTACAAAAGATAGGGCGGACAATCGTCGCCCGCTGAAAAGGGGGTTTCATACTCGGTGTGGATGATCGGGCGGGCGCCGTATTTCTCGTAGAACCTGAGGCGTGCCCGGTTTTCTTTCAGAAGTTCCGGGTCGTGGCACAGGTTCGGATCATCGGGGAGGCATTCAAAGAAGAGTCCGATGCTTTTCAAGACCCGCGCCTCTTCACGAACACCTTCGTAAAGAGCGCCCCCGATGCCGCCGCCCATCCGTTTAGGATCAGCGGCCAAAAAATCGAGATAACTGAAATGGATATCCGGCGCATGCATCATCAGGGCAAACCCCTTGACTATTCGACGTTCGCCCTCGGCAATATGGAGGATGGTACGAAAACGATACTTGAGCGGATTTTGCAGTTGCAGCGGCAGCTTGTCTATGTCCGCCTTTGAAAGGGTGTCAAACTGGGAACGGAGGATCTCCTGTACCTGCTCCACGGCAGACCGATCGTTGGGAAGAATATCATCATAAACCCTTCGAATTCGAAACATGATTTTTTCCTTTCCGGTTTCGTCCTCAATATGACGCTTCATTTTTTTTTGCACGAATGGCAGGGATTACAGGGTCCCTTTTCTGTTGCGGGCTAAACCTCTTACCCTCTCATCTTCTCATCTTCTCACCTTCTCACCCTCTTATCCTCTTACCTTCTTATCCCCTTACCTTCTGTCCGTGTCGTGAGCCGGGGATCCCGGGTCACATCTTCACGTCATGATTCGGTAGATCAGGGCAACGCCCACACTGAGAACGATCAGGGTGGAGGGAACCCCGAACCGAAGGTATTCAACAAAGCCGAGGGTGTACTGGTCCCTGGCCCGCTCGGCCACAATGATGTTGGCCACCGATCCGAGCAGGGTCAGATTTCCGGCGACCGTGGTGATATAGGCCAGAAGGACCCATCCCATCTCCGAGTTGCCCAGTTCCCCCAGGTGCGGGCCTGTGAGGAGGACCATCGGCACATTGCTTAACAGGTTGGACCCGACGGTCATAAGGAGGGTGAACAGCGACAGTCCCTCATGGCTGGAAAAAGACATATACCCTGCCGAGGCCGACCAGGATCTTTCTACGATCCCTGTCTTGGCCAGGCCCGTAATCACTATGAACAGACAGCAGAAGAAGATGAGGAGCGCCCAGTCGACCCGGGCAAAGGTCTCCTGGGGGTCTTTTCGCTCCAGGAGGACGAGCACCAGCACCCCGGCCAGCGCCGTGTATCCCAGGTGAAAGCCGGCAAAAAATCCGATGATCACCCCTCCCATGACGGGCAAAACCCATTTGAGTCGCTGCGGATCTCTGGAAACCGAAGGGCCGAGCGGTTGCAGCATCATCTCCCTCGGAAGACGTCCCCGATAAAAGAACCAGAGGAGTGCCCCGTTTAAGAGCAGCCCGATCAGGGCCGGGGGGCCGGCGAACATGAGAAACCGGGGAAACGGTATGTGACTGAGGCTCGCGATAATCATGTTCTGGGGATTTCCCACCAGGGTGGCTGCGCTTCCGATATTGGCCGAGGTGGCCAGGGCTATCAAAAAGGGACCCAGGGGCAATCCGGCCCGGGTGCATAGAGACACCACGACCGGGGTCAGGAAGATACAGACCGTATCGTTTACCAGAAATGTGGAAAGGGTCCCCGAAAGGAGACATACGGCCCACAGGAGGGTCACGGGCCGCCTGCATGCGGAGAGGATGATCTGCGCCAGCCATTGAAAGAACCCCGCGTCTTCGAGGTAGACGGTAAGGGCCATGGTGCTGAACAGCAGGAGGATGGTGTTGCCGTCAATGGCCCGGTAGCTCTCCTCCGGGGTCAGGGTTCCGACGGCCACCATGAGGAAGGCGCCGAGAAGGGCGCCCGCGGGTCTGCCGATGGGGAGGAGGGACAGCCGGCGGGACGCGATAAGCACATAAGAGAAAATGAAGATGAGGTAGGTTAGGGTGTTCATAATTGAAAGGCGTCAACCCCGATCGACTCTGATCCGAGACCTGTCCGGGAACCACGAAACAGCCACCCTTTTACTGGGTTATACCCCATTATATGCAAAACCCTCCAGGGTTTCCATGGGAAACTGGGCGTGACAGTGGAATATCTTTCGGGCTTCGCATGCCTTCTATATGAACCAGCGCTTGCAGGCCTCCGCGTATCCGAATCTACCCTCCGGAACCCAGTTGAAGAAACCGCTGCGTTTCCGACTCATTTTCCCGAGGCGATTTTTCCGCCCGGCGTAAGGCAGAAGGCCCTGAGGCAGTTTTGCCCTCCCTCTTGAGAAAGCCGGCCCTCCCTTTCACGAGGCCCATCAGATCGGTCACAAGGTCTTCCAGTTCTTCGGCCTGGTGATTCATCTCCTCTGAGGCCGAGGCCGACTCCTCTGCGCTGACGGTGTTCTGCTGGGTGCCTTCCGAAGACCCGGTTGTATTTTTTTAAGCAAGAAGCAGGCCTTTTCTTGAAAACGGCTGAACCCTGACCGGATGGTGTCGTACCCGCCCTTCGCTCAATAGGCGCCATTTGATTCCAATCCGTTGGTATCTGAAATTTCTCCATATTTTGATGCGAAATCGTACGCCCGGGGAATGCACAGTTCCAAAATTCGGTGAGGTTGACATGGCTTTTCAGGGCTGTCTCCTTGACGAACTCTGATCCGAATTGACACTCAAGACGGAGTCTGTCAATATTTTGGCTGTTCTCATCTGACGTCTGTGGAGACCATGAACGAAAATCGCGTCCGTTGCAAAAGCATGGATACCGAAAAACCCATCCGGAATACGGCAGGTGGGCAGGAGGGCCGATCCGGAGCTGTAATTTCTCCCTTTTCTCATCCCTTCAGATATGCTTTAATATCTCATGCAGCCTTTGGTTGGGTGAATTCAAAATGCCTGCCCGGCATGTCCACATATATGATGCAATTCCATAGTGATACGGCATCTGAGGAGCTCCGGAAGCAGAGAAGATGGGGCTTGGTGAATAGGCGGGAGGAATGCCGGCCAAGATGGATCCCCGCTGATGGCGGGAAAAGAGACCCTAACGCGCGCGGCCGAAAAATGGTTGGATTTTGCGCAATGCCTTTTTGATTGTACCTATGCCGCTACAGGAGAAATGAGATATGATGAGAAGGATATTGATCTTGCTGGCCGTTTTATCGCTCAATTTGGGATGTTTCAGTGGTGACCTCCATTTGAAGATCCGTTTTGATCAGATCAACGGGTTGAAGACGGGAGAGCGGATCCTTTTTGAGGAGAACGCGATCGGCGAAGTGACGGATGTTTTTTATGAGAAGGAAGGGACCTATCTTGTGGGTGTGGAGATCCATAGTGATTTCAAGAACGCGGTTACCGGAAATTCACAATTCTTCATTATCAAAGACCCCTTCACCCCCGACAGCAAGGCTATTGAAATGGTCACGGTCAAAGGGGAGGGCTCCGCTCTTGAAGACGGGGCAGTCGTCCAAGGCTCAACAAGCCTTTCAGTACTCCTGGACAGGATGGGGGGGGATATTGAAAAAACCATTAACGATTTGAAGAAACGATTCAAGAATTTTTCAGATGACCTGAAGGAAATCCCTGAAAACGAGGATGTGAAGAGGCTTCAGAAGGACCTGGATCAATTGCTGGATAAGATGAAACGATCGGGGACCGAATTCCGGGATAAGGTGCAGAAAGATCTGGCGCCCAGGCTCCAGGAGGAAATCGATAAGCTCAAGGAAAGGCTCAGGGGGCTGGGGAGGGAAGAGGAGGTAGAGCCTCTGCAAACCAGGATGGACGAAATTCGGAAAATTTAAATAGAGGCAATGTATTGCAGGCGGATCTCTCCATATCCCGGGGTCATTTGCAGGGGAGTTGTGGCTGAAACAGCCGAACCATGGCTCCTGTTTGGAATTGAATAGGGGAAGGCCCTCAAAATTTCAGCCCACTTTAAACTTGAAATAATTTGTAGCACAGAAAGGTCCGGCCATATGAGCAAGTATATGCAGATCGACATCCGCCTCATCCCCTTTTACGAGAGGCGTTTCAAAGAGGAGTTTCCCAGGATCGCAAAACTGCTGGAGGAAAGGTCCTATAGGGAACTGGTGGAAAAAGGGGTTTCCCTTTATGAGCTGGCGGATACCCTGGAAACCATCGCTCTAAGCCCCCACACGCCCGCTGACCTCAAGGAGGCGATCTCCCCATACGTATCAAGAATTATGGAGGTGAAAGAGGTTGCGCGGGAACATCTTCTGGCCAGACGTCTTAATGAACTGGACCAGGCCCTTTACCGGATGGAAGACGTGTTCGAGGACCTGGAACGAGCGCTGTGACGCGGGTCCGATATTCTCACGTCTAGGATGCAGGGGGTGGCTGGGTCCTTCTTTTCCTTCTGATGGAGAGGAGGGTAAGGATCATGGCCCCCGACCCGAGGAATACCGAGACGAGGAGCGCGTCATGGAAGGCAGGGGGGATGGATTGCCGCAGGGCCTCTGCCTGTGCTGCCCCCTCCTGGCTGATCCTGGTCATATGGATCACGCGTCTTTCAGAAAAAATCGCCCCGGCAAGGGCCATCCCCAGAGAGATTCCCACCTGCCTCTGGGTGGCGATCAGGGCCGAGGCAGACCCGAGCCGTTCCCTGGTGACCGCCCCCATAATGGCGCTGTTGTTGGGGGGTTGAAAGCTCCCGACTCCGATCCCCAGCAAAATCAGAACCGGGATAAGGGTCGAAACCCCTGTCTGCAGTTCAAATCCCAACATCAGGAAAAAGGCGGTGGCTGTTGCAGCAGCTCCGAATGTCGAAAGCCACACCTTTCCGATGCGGTCTGACAGAGCGCCGCTGAGGGGGCTGCTGACGATGGTGACCATGGAGACAACAGTCAACAGGAGCCCTGTTTCCATGGCGGTGAAACCGACCCCTTCCATCAGGTAAAAGGGCATGAGCATAACATATGCGGGTGCCGCCACAAAGAAGAGAAAAAGGCTTGCAGCGGCAAACAGAAAGACGCGGTTCTTAAATAAAGACAGGTCTACAATCGGGTCGGTTGCGCGACGTTCAATCCAGATGAAGAGCATCAGGATGAGGAGAGCGGCGCCCATGAACAAGAGGACCCTGGGCGCGGCCGGCCCGTATTCCTTGACCTGGCTGATTCCGAAGATAAGGCAGAAGAGACCGGCGGAGGAGGAAACGGTGCCGGCCAGATCCAATTTGGCCTTGCCGAGACGGATGCTGTCTTTCTTCAGCAGCATCACCGCCATGATGACGACAGCCGCTCCTGCTGGAACCCGAACATAGAAAATAGATCGCCAGTCCAGCCAGTTCAAAAGAACCCCTCCGAGAATCGGTCCCAGAATAAAGCCGATGGAAACGGACATGCTCAAGAGACCGAGCCCCTTGCCGATTTCCGTCACCGGAAAGGCTTCGGTGACAATGGCCGTGCCGCAGGATATGCACATGGCTGCGCCGACTGCCTGAAGCGCCCTGAAGAGGATCAGGTGCTCGATGCTCTGGGCCGCGGAACAGGCCCCCAGACCGATGGTGAAAATAATCATGCCGGCCGCATAGATCCGCTTGCGTCCGATCAGATCGCTGATTTTCCCCACGATGAGCATGAGGCTGCTGCTGACAAGGATATATGCCACGGTAACCCACATGACCACGGCGAGGTCTTTTTCAAATACCCGGGCGAGCACCGGGAAGGCGATGGTGGTGATACTGGCATCCATGGTGGCCATCATGGTCCCCATGGCAACGGTGATCAATGCCCGCCATTTGTAGGGTGTGGTATCCATATGAATCCTGAATAGGGCGATCGGCAAACCCAGACCTTGCCTGCGGCCCTGTTTTCACTTATAGTCATACCCTTTTATGACGCATTTTGTTCGTTTTGTGAAGGGGCAGGCATCAAGGGGAGGGTCTGGATAGAAGAAAAAATGCCTGAAATCACCTAAATTAAAAAAACCAGCGAAAATTTGTCAGGCATCCGGACATCAGCGCGTTCCCTGGAATGCATCTCGCGCCGACCGGATGAACAGGGAACCGGAAGACGGAAACGAGGGTCTCAACCAGAATCCAGAATCCAGAATCCAGTATCGAGTATCCAGAATCCAGAATCCAGTATCGAGTATCCAGTATCCAGCATCCAGTAAAGGAATCAGACTATGGCACATCATTATCACGCCGGTGAAACGGTTGACATCGGTCTGAAAGAGGCCCTGTCCATCACCCTCGGCACCGTGAAGCAGGTGCCGCCGGTGACCCTGCCGGTGGAGGAGGTCTGCGGCCGGGTTGCGGCAGAGGATCTCTTCGCCGTTGTTGACTCCCCTTCCGCCACCGCATCCCTGAGGGATGGGTATGCCGTTATCTCAAAGGATATTGAAGGGGCGACAAAATCCCATCCGGTGAGGCTCGAGATGGCCGGGACCTCGACCGCAGGAGACGTGACCGATCGGGTGATCCAGCCCGGGGCCGCCCTAAAGGTCCTGACCGGCGCCCGGCTCCCGGGGGGGGCCGATGCGGTTATCGCGGTGGAGTATGCCCGTGAGGAGGGCGACCATGTCGTTTGTTTCAGAGACGCACCGGCCGGACGCAACGTGCTTTTTCAAGGGGCGGATGTGGCAATTGGCAAGCGCCTGGCGGGCAAAGGAGAGGTCCTGACTCCGGGATTGACAGGCCTTCTGGCCGCCGGCGGTATCTCCCACGCCCGTGTTATTCAGATGCCCCGGGTGGGCCTCGTTGCCACCGGGGATGAAGTGGTTGCCCCGGGCCGTGTTCTCGAGCCGGGCCAGCTTTACGCCAGCAATCTGGTGACGCTTCATTCCTGGTTGCGGCAGTTCAGGGCGGAGGCAAAGACGGATGTGGCAAGGGACGATCCGGACATGATCCGTGAGGCCTTTTCCGCCATGCTCCAATGGGCCGATGTCCTTCTGACCAGCGGCGGGGCATGGAAGAGCGAACGGGATCTGACGGTCCGGGTGCTGGAGGAGATGGGGTGCAGGGTGATGTTCCACCGGATCCGTATGGGGCCGGGCAAGGCGGTGGCCTTCGGCATGATCCGGGAAAAGGCGGTGTTCTGCCTCCCCGGCGGGCCCCCTTCCAATGAGATGGCATTTCTTCAGATCGCGCTCCCCGGGATCCTTCAAATGGGGGGAAGGCCCCCTTCGCCATTTCAGATCAAACAGATGCGTATCGCTGAAACCGTTGGAGGGACCGTTGACTGGACCCAATTCTTGCATGCTGTCCTTGAAAGACGGGGGAATGAGTGGTGGGCCGTGCCGCAACGGCTGAGAAGCCGGCTTCAGTCTCAGGCCCGGGCCGAGGCCCTGATCCGGGTGCCGGAAGGTGTGGGGGAGTTGAAGGCCGGAGAGATGGCCGAGGTCCAGATGCTGACGTTTCCGTGACATTGATCCGCTGACCGTTTGACGCGAGATAATCGTAAGACATGAATAAGACCACACAGAACCCGATGTTTCGTTTCCTGATGGTCCTGACCATCAGCTCAACCATAGGACTGCAGGCCTGGATAACCCTGTTCAACAATTTTGCCGTAGAGCAGGTGGGCCTTACAGGGAGTCAGGTCGGGGCCATACAGTCTGTCCGGGAGATCCCCGGGTTCCTCACTCTTCTCGCCGTCTTTGTCATGCTGGTCATCAAAGAGCACCGCCTCTCCGCCCTGTCGATCCTTTTCCTCGGGGTCGGCCTGGGGTTGACAGGCCTGTTCCCTTCCTATGCAGGGCTCATGGCGACCACCCTCATCATGAGCTTCGGGTTCCATTATTACGAGACCACCAACCAGTCGCTGACGCTCCAGTATTTTGATACCGGGACATCGCCCTGGGTCTTCGGAAAACTGAGGAGCATCGCGGCCGCATCCAACATCGGGATCGGCATCTTTATCTACCTGGTGGCCGCTGTATTCGATTTTAGGCAGACCTATATGATCATCGGCGGGATCATCACCGCGGCCGCCCTCTGGGCTTTCAGCCGGAATCCCACGGACCAGAACATTCCTCCGCAACATAAAAAGATGATATTTCGAAGGCGATACTGGCTCTTCTATTTTCTGACCTTCATGGCCGGGGCCAGACGACAGATCTTCATGGCCTTTGCGGTATTCCTGCTGGTCAAGAAGTTCCACTACACGGTCCGGGAGGTGACCATCCTCTTTGTGATCAATAATTTTATCAATTATTTTCTGAGTCCTCTGATTGGAAAGAGCATTATCCGATTCGGTGAGAGAAAGGTCCTGTCGCTGGAATATGCGGCCCTGATCTTCATTTTTGTGGCCTATGCCGTGGTGGACTCGAGGTGGACCGTGGCGGCCCTCTACATCCTGGACCACATCTTTTTCAATTTCGCCATTGCCATCCGGACGTATTTCCAGAAGGTGGCGGACCCGAAAGATATCGCCCCGAGTATGGCGGTGGGGTTTACCATCAACCACATCGCCGCCGTATTTCTTCCTGCGGTGGGCGGTATGCTGTGGATGGTGGACTACCGGATTCCCTTTGTGGCCGGCGCTTTTTTCAGCCTCATCTCTTTACTGGCGGTACAGAAGATCTAATATTCAATCCCTCTTCGAGCCCTTGCGCCCTCGTAGTAGGGGTGTTTGATCTGTTTGTACTCGGTGGCATAGTCCGCCAGTTCAATCAGAGACCGAGGCGCACTGGCGCCGGTCATGACCAGCTCTATCTTTCCTTTGCAGCGGTGAATCAGATCTTCCACCTGCTCCTGTTTCAGGAGATGGAAGATGAGGGTGTTGAGGATTTCGTCGCAGATGAGCACCTGGGTCCCGTCATCAATAGCCTCCTGCGCGTATCGGAGCGCCTCTTCGGCATGCTGGTAATGAATGGGTTCCGGGCCTTTGGAGAGGATGAAAGGGTGCCTTCCCGGGCACTGGTAGCGGATATTGGGGATATTGGCGAAGATTAATATCTCCGAGGAATCCCCCGATTTCATAAACTGGATGAAGTTGACCCTAAGGCCCACGCCGGCGGCCCGTATGGCCAGCCCCACGGCCCGGGTCGTCTTGCCCACACCCTGTCCATAGTAGATATGGATCAGACCCAGACCGATTCCCTTGATTAAACCGGATCGCTCCCCTGTATAGTAGATGGCGCTCACCTCGCTCAATTCGTTTGCGAGAAGTTTTTATCTGATAATGCTTTTTTATGTCAACTGTTTTCAGTGGACTGGATGCAGGCCGCTGTGCCCTGGTACCGGACCCTCTGTGCCTCCGGTAACCCTCCCTGCGCCGGCCCGTTCAATTCGAAGATCATTGAACCTGGGTCGGTGCGCGAGATCGCACTTGGCCGGGAGCCATTCTTTTTGAAAGAAATCAAGAAATTTGTCGCTCCTATGACCGTATATGACAATGGCATATGTTCTCAGAGGTCAGACATCGGACGACAGAAGACAGATGACAGGAGGTGAGGCGGTGAGTAGGCCAGAGGGCCGCTCGCCCCGGAGGGGGCAGGAGTTTACGAGATGGAGAGCGGGGTTTTGTATTTTGAGATCTCGCACGTCTTGAGAACGTCCTGGGTGAGGGCTTGAAGCGTTGCTTCTTCCCGCCACTGGAATCCCAGTATCTCCATCCTCCTGAGGAGCCGGCCCTGCAAATGACGGGCATCCGCCAGCATGCCAGAGACCCTTGCTTCGTCCCAAAAAAAATCCGGCCACTCGTCGCGTTGATGAATATACATACAATCTCCTTGAATCATGCGGACTTCAATCGGCGTTTTTTACTTGATAATCCTTCCTTTTTATTTTTTAATGGCGCAGCCTTGTCTTTGTCTGGTAACGCTATACCAAAATATGCTGAAACAGCATGAAATACCTGTTTTTGTTGTTGTTCAGTTTGGTGCTTTTCTTTCAATTTTATCAATAAACTGAGAAATATTTTCCTTGTTTAATTGATTCAATCCATATTTACTGCAAAAATCCAAATAATACCGTAACCACTTCCTGTAGTGGAAGCGGGACGTTTCCGGCACTCTTTTCTTTAACCAGCTGTGCGTCGTGGAAGACGCGAATTTCAGCAGGGATCTCTTTCATTGGAGTTATCCAATTTACTAATAACACTCTATTTTTGGAATTATACAGTTAAAGAAGAAATAAGGCAGCCAGTTTCTTTGGTCAACCGTTTTTTCGTCACAAGAGTTATGCAGAAACTATACAATCACTGGTTATGTTTTGAGGATCAAAAGATGAGATGCTGGATTTGCGGAAATGAAGCAACAACAGGTGAACATAAGACCAAGGCATCAGATCTTCGTGCTCTTTATAATGGTGTTTCTCAACAAAATCCGCTTTACCTGCATACAGATCAAAAAAGGAATCAGAAGGTAGGAAGTATTAAGTCGGACAAATTTAAGTTTGATTCATTAGTATGTCCAAATTGTAATAATGCCAGGACAGCACCTCATGATAAGGCATGGACGCAGCTTTCAAATTTCCTTAGAAAAAGAAAGCCAACTATTAAAAAGGGAGATTCCATATCTTTAGAAAAAGTTTTTCCAGACAATTTTTTAGGATCAATGCTTGATGTGCATCTATTTTTTGGCTCCTCATACGAATTTGTGGGTTAACTGGGGTTCAGGTAGCTTTCCCATGCCATGATAAAGTGCGAGTTTGAAGGTCTCTGCAGTTCGATAACCATACGCCCGATGACTGATGGCCTTGGCTTTGTTGTTGAGTCCTTCCACAGCTCCATTATCAATAGGTACTTTG